>CAKKPR010000024.1:0-3259 GCA_919901705.1 Thermodesulfovibrionales bacterium
AAAATATCACTGATATAACTACGGGGTTCACAATTAATCTTCTAAAGTATATAATATGTGCACTAAACATTCAGACTGCTTAGGAGGATTTATGAAAATATTTGAGGGCGAGCTTCAGGCGAAGGGATTAAAATTTGCAATTGTTGTAAGCAGATTCAATGATTTTATTACAAGCAAGCTTCTTGATGGCGCAAAGGACGCGCTTCTGAGGCATGGGGCAAAGGAAGACGACATAGATATTGCCAGGGTCCCCGGCTCATTCGAGATTCCTTTGATTGCAAAGAAACTGGCGTCAAAAGGCACATATAATGCAATCATATGCCTGGGCACGGTAATAAGGGGTGCAACCCCTCATTTTGATTATGTTGCGGCAGAGGTATCAAAAGGCATTGCATCAGCTTCGATGGAAACAGGGGTGCCGATTGCCTTTGGGGTCATAACATCAGATACCATTGAACAGGCCGTCGAAAGGGCCGGAACCAAAAGCGGCAACAAGGGTTTTGATGCAGCCATAACAGCAATCGAAATGGCACAACTTCTTAAAAAACTGTGAACAGTGTCAGTAAGCAGTGTCTGTTTTCAGTGTCTGTGTCTATTTCCTGTGTCTGTTCACTGACACTAATCACTGACACTGACTACCGTTGCTGGTCACTTATCACTGCTTTATGAAACGGCGAAAGGCAAGAGAATATGTGCTTCAGTTTTTATTCCAGTCTGATTTTGGAGATAAAGATCACAGAAAGAATAATTTAAAACAATTCCTGTCCGATAAAGAAAACGACCCCGAAGTCAAAAAATTCGCATCAGAGATTATCGACGGGACCCTTTCCATGCTCGATGAGATAGACTCTGCAATAAAAAAAACGGCAGAAAACTGGGTGCTCGAGAGGATGGCTGCTGTTGACAGGAATATCCTGAGATTTGCTGTCTATGAGCTGCTTCAGAGGAAGGACATCCCGCCTGCTGTAACGATAAATGAGGCGATAGAAATAGCAAAGAAATATTCCACCCTGGAGTCAGCGTCGTTCATAAACGGAATTCTTGACAAGATTGCCCAAAAAGCGAAACCAAAACAAAAGGCAAAATAGTGCATTGCGCAGTGATTTCCGACGTCCATGCTAATCTCGAAGCGCTTGAGGCAGTACTGGAAGATATAGGGAAGAGGAAAGTTAAGGATGTAATATTTCTTGGAGATGCTGTTGGATATGGCCCAAATCCAAATGAATGCATTGAACTGTTAAAAGATTCCTGCAAAGTAATGCTTGCGGGCAACCACGATTGCGCACTCACCGGCTTAACAGATACTGAGAACTTTAATGAATACGCACGGCTTGCAATAGAATGGACCTCGTCTGTTTTAACAAAGCCGAATCTTGATGTCCTGAAGGGATTGCCTCTTATAAAGATATTTAAAAAGGACAATGCCCTGCTTGTTCACTCTACTCCGAAAGAGCCGGAGGCATGGCATTATCTCCTGACACTGAAGGAGGCTGAGATTAATTTCCATTATTTTGAGCAAAAAATCTGTTTTCTGGGCCATAGTCATTATCCATTTATAATAGAGCGCCTGTTGTCAGGCGAGCTGATAACATACAAAAATAATGCTGAAATCGGAAAGGCGGAAAGATATATAATAAATACCGGAAGTGTCGGGCAGCCAAGGGATAAGGACCCGAGGGCATGTTATGTTTTTATCGCCGATGAAAAAATTGAACTTGTAAGGGTAAAATATGATATTGAAAAGACGCAGAAAAAGATGCATAATGCAGGATTGCCATTGCGGTTGATAGAAAGGCTTGAAAGAGGAGCGTGAGATAAAAAAGCCGCTCAGAAGCCATATCCTGTTTTTCATATAATTTTTAATGAGAAGGAGATAATATGATCCAGCGTTATACAAGACCTGTAATGGGGAAGCTCTGGGAGCCTGAAAATAAATTCCAGAAATGGCTTGATGTCGAGATAGCAGCTTGCGAGGCATGGGCAGAGCTTGCAGAAATCCCTGTGGACGCCCTTGCTGTTATCAAAAAGAAAGCAAGGTTTGATGTAAAGAGAATTGATGAAATAGAAAAGGTTGTAAAGCATGATGTGATTGCATTCCTTACCTCAGTTGCAGAAAATGTCGGCCATGAGTCAAGGTTCATTCATAAAGGGCTCACATCTTCTGATATTGTCGATACTGCCCTGTCCCTGCTGATGAAAGAGGCGTCAGATATCATAATAACCGATATAAAAGGACTTATGCCTGTCCTTAAAAAACAGGCTTATAAATACAAGGATACGCCTGCAATCGGCCGCAGTCACGGCGTTCATGCAGAGCCAATGACATTCGGCTTAAAGTTTGCACTCTGGTACGAGGACATGAAGAGAAACCTTGAGAGGATGAAAAGGGCAAGGGATGTGATAAGTATCGGAAAATTATCAGGCGCTGTCGGCACATTCTCCAATATCCCGCCAAAGATAGAGGAAAAGGTATGTAAAAAACTCGGGCTTAAACCGGAACCGGTTGCAACACAGGTCGTGCAGAGAGACAGGCATGCCGAGTACCTGACAACGCTTTCTCTGATTGCAGCATCTGTTGAAAAAATTGCTGTCGAGATAAGGCACCTCCAGAGGACAGAAGTGCTGGAGGCAGAAGAACCTTTTTCAAAAGGGCAGAAGGGCTCCTCTGCAATGCCCCATAAGAGAAACCCGGTAGGCTGCGAAAATATCTCAGGACTTGCAAGGATTGTCCGTTCAAATGCAATGGCCGCTTTAGAGAATATTGCTCTCTGGCATGAGCGGGATATATCCCATTCCTCAGTAGAACGCGTGATAATACCCGACAGCACAATACTTGTTGATTATATGCTGGACAGATTAAAAGGCATACTTGAGGGCCTGCATGTTTATCCTGAGAGGATGAAGAAGAATATGGAAAGAAGCTACGGGCTTTATAATTCTCAGCGTGTGCTCCTTTCTCTTACAGGAAAAGGCATGCTCCGCGAGGACGCCTATGCGCTTGTCCAGAGAAATGCAATGAAAAGCTGGCAAAGCGGCATGGAGTTCAAAAAATTGTTATTAAAAGACAGGGATGTAAAAAAGTATCTCAAGTCAAAAGATATAGAAAAGATATTCGACCTTAAATATTACCTTAAGAATGTGGATTATATATTCAAGAGGGTGTTCAGATAAGCAAAATGAAACTCATGGACAAGACAAAAAAGAAGCGCCCTGGCGGATTAAAACTGCGGCTTGAGCAGGCCTCAAAATTAAAACAGAT
>CAKKPR010000024.1:3359-4726 GCA_919901705.1 Thermodesulfovibrionales bacterium
TACCGCAACAATAAAGGGACTGTGACGCATGCCGTTGTTGTCTCCCGCGATATTACCGAACGCAGGCGCGCTGAAGAACAGATACGCCAACAGCTTCAGCGGCTTACAACCTTGCGCCAGGTTGATATGGCAATACTTTCCAGCCTGGATCTGAAAGTCATACTGAATGTATTGCTCAATCATTTAATGGAGCATCTCAATATTGATGCGGCCGCTATCATGCTGCTTAATCCTCATACACTGACCCTGGAATATGCTGAAGGCCGCGGTTTTCATTCCCATGCCATCAGGCATGCCCGTATGAGACTAGGTGAGGGGCTTGCGGGGCGGGTTGCCCTTGAGCGCTGTCCCATTTGTATCCCTAGCCTTCAGGAAAAAAGAGATATCAGCATTAACCCTTCCTTTGTGAAGGAAGAGGATTTAACTTTTTATTACGGCTTACCTCTTATTGCCAAGGGTCAGGTCAAGGGTACTCTTGAAATTTTTAATCGTACTCGTATAAACCCGGAGGCAGAGTGGCTGGACTTTACGGAAGCCCTGGCAGGACAGGCAGCAATAGCTATAGACAATGCAACTATGTTTAATGATCTTCAGCGTTCAAATATAGAGCTGTCCCTGGCTTACGACACTACTATCGAGGGATGGTCGCGTGCCCTTGACCTGCGGGACAAGGAAACAGAGGGGCACTCGCAGCGTGTGACAGAACTCACGCTGTTTATGGGCCGTAGCATGGGCATGAGCGAGTCTGAGCTGGTGCATGTGCGCCGGGGCGCCCTTTTGCATGACATCGGGAAAATGGGTATCCCTGACAGCATATTGTTTAAACCCGGGGCCCTAAGTAATGAAGAGTGGGACATCATGAAACGCCATCCGGTCTATGCCTATGAAATGCTGTCGCCGATTAATTTTTTAAAACCGGCGATAGATATTCCCTACTGCCACCATGAAAAATGGGACGGCAGTGGCTACCCGCGGGGACTGAAGGGAGAGAACATCCCCCTGGCAGCCCGTATCTTTGCCGTGTCTGATGTGTGGGATGCCCTATGCTCTAACCGGGCGTATCGCCCTGCTTTCTCTGAAGAAAAGGCGCTTGAATACATCCGCTCCCTTGAGGGCATTCAATTTGACCCTGAGGTTATAAAAGTTTTTTTGAGTATGTGAACATTCCTGGATTATCTTCTGTAAACTAAGGCAAGCTCATAATAATCTATGTTATTATTTTAAATGGATTTGTTGCATCTTTACAGAAAACCTGCGCTTTTTGAGACGAAGAAGAAAAACCTTCTTTCATTTGTAAGGCAGTCTGTCTCACAGGACGTAAAAGACATTGAGACAGAATACTGCTTTAATATCGAGACAACGGCGCC
>CAKKPR010000025.1 GCA_919901705.1 Thermodesulfovibrionales bacterium
TTTATAATATCTGCTAAAATATACCCATGGAGATAATTACTTCCCATATTAACGCAGACTTCGATTCCCTCGCCTCGATGGTTGCTGCAAAGAAACTCTATCCGGAAGCAGATATAGTATTCGCGGGCTCCCAGGAAAAAAAGCTCAGAGACTTCATAGAGGCATTCAAACCGGTTGAGATTAAGCGCATCAGGGACATTGATCCCGCAGATATCAAACGCCTGATCATCGTTGATACGAAAACCCCGGACAGGATAGGGCAGTTTGCAGAGATAACATCCAAGCCAGGCATAGATATACATATTTATGACCACCACCCCCTTACAAAGGAAGATATACATGGCAGCATAGAAGTCATCGAAGAAGTTGGGGCAACAGCCACTATATTTTCAGAGATATTAAAAACCAGAAAGCTCCAGCCTTCACCAATGGAGGCGACTATCCTGTGTCTTGGCATTTATGAGGAAACAGGCTCCCTGCTTTTTCCGTCTACAACAGAGAGGGACCTTCTCGCAGTTGCATATCTTATCAAACGCGGAGCAAACCTTAATATCGTTTCCAGTTTTCTCAGGCTGGAGCTGAGCCGCGAGGAACTGGACCTTCTTAATGAACTTGTGCAGTCAGCAAGGGAGATGATTGTCAGAGGGGTGAGGATAAAAATAGCAAAGGCTTCCCGTGAAAGCTACCTTGGCGATGCAGCGCATCTTGCCCACAGGATAATGGATATGGAGGACATCGATGCCCTGTTTGTGCTTCTGAGCATGGAAGGCAAGATACTTATGGTTGCAAGAAGCCGCGTGCCTGAACTCAATGTTGCGGATGTGATGGAAGAGTTTGGCGGAGGAGGACATCCGACAGCGGCCGCTGCAACTATTAAGGAGGCGTCTCTTGAGATGCTTGATGAGAGACTCACGAGGATTATATCGGAAAATGTAAAACCTGATAAGGTCGCGGCTGATATCATGACAAGTCCTGTGGTCAGTACAGACTGGGACAGCACAATAAAAGAAATAGAGACAATAATGACCAAATACGGCGTGAATGTCCTGCCCATTATAAAAAATGGAAAATATTTTGGCTTAATATCAAGGGAAATAATTGAAAAGGCCCTCTTCCACGGGCTTGGTAAAAGCAAGGCGATAGATTTCTGTACAACCGATGCGGCAACGGTCAGCCCTGATACAGCTATAAGAGAGATAGAGATTATGATGATAGAGCAGAATCAGAGGTTTATGCCTGTAATAGAAAAAGAAAAGATTACAGGCGCGATAACGAGGACAGACCTTCTCAGAACCTTGTACGAGGAATTTTTAAGGCACAGCAGGCTTGAAAAATCCGAGGCAAAAGAAAAGCCATCCATTGGAAGAAATATTGCCCTGCTGCTGAGAGAAAAGTTTCCCCCTCTGATATATGACCTGCTGAAACTTACAGGAGAGGTTGCAGACCAGAGCGGGATTAATGCATATCTTGTTGGCGGCTCGGTCAGGGATTTGCTGAGGGGAGAGCAAAATCTTGACATAGATATTGTTGTGGAGGGTGACGGTATTTCATTCGCTAAAGTATTAGGCGAGAGGCTGCATGCAAAGGTAAGAACCCATGACAGATTTGGCACGGCAAAGATTATCGCAGATAAACTTAAACTTGATGTAGCAAGTGCAAGGACAGAGTATTATGAATCCCCGGCAGCCCTTCCTACGGTAGAGACGTCGTCTATAAAAAAAGACCTTCATCGAAGGGATTTCACAATAAATACGCTTGCCGTGAAACTCAACCTTAAAGATTTCGGATTATTGATGGATTTTTTCGGAGGGCAGCGCGATTTAAGGGAAAAGACCTTAAGGGTTATACACAACCTTAGTTTTATCGAGGATCCGACAAGGGCGTTCAGGGCGGTGAGATTCTCTGAGAGGTTTGGTTTCAAGCTGAGCAAGCATACAGAGAATCTGATTAAATCAACCATCAAGATGAATCTGTTTAACAGACTCTCAGGGACAAGGCTGTATGAAGAGCTTCTGCTTGCATTTAATGAGACAGAACCGGTAAAGACGCTCAGGAGACTTTCTGAATTCGGTCTATTGAAGGTGATACACCCAAACCTTGCATTCAGCAGCGAGCTTGAATCGACACTCCAGTCAATGTTCGAAACCCGCGCATGGTTTAACCTTCTTTTTCTTGTCGTAGACTCGACTCTACGAGAAGAAAGTCCTGACAGAGGGGCGCTCTATCTGATGGCATTGCTATCAGGCCTCAAGGAGGCAGAAATTAAGGATGCCATTGAAAGGTTGTCTGCTGCTCCTAAAGTAAGAGAGCTGATCATAAAAGGCATACCTCAGTCAAAGGATGTGCTGAGAAGGCTGCCATTGAATAATCCTGTTGATTTATATCATCTCCTCAGCGGCATTAGCCTTGAAGTGCTTTTATTTTCCATGGCTGTCAGCAGGGATAAACAAAAACAGAAATCAATATCGCAATATCTTATAGAACTGAGAAAGATAAAACCGGTTTTGAAAGGGGATGACCTGAAAAAGATGGGAGTTCAGCCCGGGCCTGTTTATTCAATACTCCTTGAGGAACTTCTTGACGAGAAACTCAGAGGGCGGGTGAAAGGCAGGGAAGATGAAGAGAGGTTCATCAGGGGGAAATTAAGGGGGGTGAGCCAGTGAAAGTCTGTGCATTATGCAAAAAAAATATAGAGATTGATAAATATTTCTCACGAAAGTCCACATGCCCTGAATGTGGAGGAGATCTGCATATATGCCTGAACTGCAGATTTTACTCCATGACATCCCATAATAAATGTCTTGAACCAAAGGCAGAATTCCAGAGGACAAGGGATAAGGCAAATTTCTGCGACTACTTTGTGTTTATCGAAGATTCGCGGAGGCGAAAAGAAACAGGGGAAACAGCATCACCGAAAGAGACAGACAACGCCAAAAAAAGATTTGATGATTTATTCAAAAAATAAAAGGAGCAGTCTTAAAACTGCCCCTCCAATTCAGGTATCTATGACTGCGTTATTTTATAGCGTCTTTGAATGCCTTGCCGGATGTAAACTTAGGCGCCTTCCCTGCCGGGATATTTATCGCCTGACCTGTCCTCGGGTTGCGTCCCTTCCTTGCCTTGCGCTTTGAGACCGAGAATGTCCCGAATCCCACAAGTGTAACCTTCTGCCCTTTTTTTAATGATGCCTTAATTGCGTTTAGCGTTGAATCAAGCGCCTTTGATGCGTCAGTTTTGCTGAGCCCAGCACCTGAAGCTATCTTGTCGATAAGCTCCGCCTTCGTCATTTATTCCCCCCCCTT
>CAKKPR010000026.1 GCA_919901705.1 Thermodesulfovibrionales bacterium
AAACATATCAATACAATTTTTATCCAGATAATCCTGATATGTGAAGAGGTGCGGTATAAAGGTCCTGTCTTTTTCTCTATACAAAAGCGAGACCTCTCCGTAGATGCCTTTGCCGAGGTAAAGCCTGTGTGAATAGCCCTTTGTTGTGGCAAGGACGACATTTGCAAGAGTAAGATAGCCGGGGTCAATATTTACCCTGCGTTTTCCATCGGCAGACAGGGAGTCTTCTATGCTGTTAGTTTTAAGTTTGATATCAACGATATCTTCGTGATTTATCAGGTTTCCGAAGAATATAAAAATCCTCTTTATCGGCGAGCCGAGTTCTTCTTTATAATAATCTGAATGGTCCCAGTTTACCGGAGAGGTTTCCATAAGGGAAGGGCCGAATAAATCCAGAAGGGTTTTCTTCGTTTTTTCAAAGCACTCATTTTCAGAATAAAGGATTCCGGTAAAAAGGAGTGCGGGTCCTGGAGAATGCGGTTTGCCCATGAGATGAACTATTCCTTAAGCAGCCTTGATATCAATTCCAAGGCCTCGGGAGAATCCCACTGATAAGGTCCGATAATCTTTTCCCTGAGTATGCCTTTTTTATCCACGATGTATGTCTCGGGAACGCCTGTCAGGCCATAGGCCCTGGCTGTTTGCTCTTCCTTATCAAGCATCACAGGGAAATTAAATCCATTCTGTTTGAGATAATTAATTGCGGTTTGCGGGTCGTCCCTGAAAAGGATTGTCAGCATCACGAAATCCTTGTTATCCAGGAAGCGCTTAAAAAGTCCCTCTATAGACGGTATTTCTTCCCTGCACGGCTGGCACCATGTTGCCCAGAAATTAATGAACAGTACCTTGCCTTTAAAATCAGATGAAGATAGTGTTCTGCCGGTTACCGCATCTGCAACTTCAAGGTTCGGAGCAGCCAATCCTACGTCTACTAAGGATTCTTTCTTTCCTGTATCACGCTGACTTATAAAATAGACTATCAGGGATAGCCCTGTAAGAAGAAGCGCTGCCAGTATTAAATTTTTTTTCTTCAATGTTTAAAAAACTCCAGATGAAAATTACGAAGGCTTTTAAATGGTATTAATTTACTCCAGAAAGTATATGGGCTTCCTCAGCCTCAACAAAAGTCGGCGTTTCAGCCTCAAGAACAACCTTTATTTTATGGGTGCCTTTAAATCTGCCCTTGAGAAGCTCTTCGGACAATGGGTCCTCTATCACTTTCTGCAGCGCTCTTCTCATCGGCCGTGCGCCATAATTCGGCTGATAATATTTCTTCACTATCCACTCCTTAACAGCCTGGTCTAATTCTACCAAAATCCCCTGCTCTATCAACTGCCTGTTGGTCTCGTTTACCAGGAGATCTATTATTGAGAAGAGGTGTTCTTTTTCCAGAGGATGGAAAACAACTATTTCATCTACACGGTTAAGGAATTCAGGGTTGAAGGTTTTCTTGAGCTCGATTAGCACGTTGTCTTTTATGTTCTGATAAATATCTTCCGAAGCGGTTCTCTGGAAACCCATCGGCGTTGCCTTTTCAATTATCCTTGCTCCGACATTCGAGGTCATAATTATTACTGCGTTTTTAAAATCAACCTTCCTGCCAAAGCTGTCTGTAAGTACTCCCTCGTCAAGCACCTGCAACAGTATATTAAATATATCCGGATGCGCCTTTTCAATCTCGTCGAAGAGCACAACAGAGTATGGGCGTTTCCTTATCTTTTCTGTCAGCTGCCCGCCTTCCTCGTAGCCAATATAACCCGGAGGCGCGCCTGTCAGCTTTGAAACGTTAAATTTTTCCATGTATTCCGACATATCGATCTTCACGAGTGCATTTTCATCATTAAACATAAACTCTGCAAGGGCCTTTGCAAGTTCTGTTTTTCCAACGCCTGTGGGCCCCAGGAAGAAGAATGAGCCAATCGGCTTTTTCTTGTTCTTTAATCCGGCCCTTGATCTTCTGATGGCCCTTGAAATAGCCCTTATCGCTTCTTCCTGTGCAATTATTCTGTTATGGATGGCCTCTTCCATCTTCAGGAGTTTTTCGGATTCCTTTTCTTCAAGTTTCAAAAGCGGAATGCCTGTCATCTTGGAAACTGTATATGTAATATCATCTTCTTTAACAACAGGGATTTCTTTGTTCAGGTTGTCTTTCCACTGCTTCATGACCTGCTCATACAGTTTCTTGAGTTTTTCTTCCTCGTTTCGTATGGATGCGGCCTTCTCAATATCATGCAGTTTTACGTAGAGATTTTTTTCCCGTGACAGGCGTGATATGTCATGTTCTAATTCCTTTATTTCCAGGGGAGGCGTGTAGCGCTTAAGCTTTACCCTCGCACCTGTCTCATCAATAACATCAATTGCCTTGTCAGGCAGGTGCCTGTCCGCAATATATCTGTCAGATAATTTCGCCGCTGCACTTATGGCGTCATCGCTCATCTTTACCCTGTGGTGTGTCTCGTATCTGCTTCTCAATCCCAGAAGAATATCTACTGTTTGCTCTACTGTTGGAGATTCAACCTGGATTGGCTGGAACCTTCTTTCCAGGGCGCCATCTTTTTCTACATATTTTCTGTACTCGGCAGGCGTTGTTGCGCCAATGCATTGAATCTCGCCCCGGGACAGGGCAGGCTTGAGCATGCTTGATGCATCCACAGAGCCTTCTGCCGCTCCTGCGCCTATAAGGGTATGAAGTTCATCAATGAAAAGGATTACATTGTCAGAATGGATTATCTCCTTCATTACAATTTTCAGCCTTTCCTCAAACTGCCCTCTGTATTTTGTGCCTGCTATCAGTGCGCCCAAGTCGAGAGATACGATGCGTTTTCCCATGAGATTTTCCGGCACGTCACCCAGGATAATCTTTTGTGAAAGGCCCTCAACGATTGCTGTTTTGCCTACGCCCGGTTCTCCGATTATCACCGGATTATTTTTTATTCTTCTGCCCAGTATCTGGAGCACACGTTCGATCTCATCCTCTCTGCCGATTACGGGATCCAATTTCCCTTCCTTTGCCATAAGGGTCAGGTCTCTGCCGAACTCATCAAGGGCAGGGGTAGAGCTTCTCTCTTTTATTGTGTGCGGCTGGGCCCTCATTGAGAAGTTTATTGCAAGTTGTCTTGCAGCCAGGAGGTTCGCTCCAAAACTGCGCAGCGTCCTGCCTGCTATGCCTTCGTCTTCCCTCAGGATACCGAGCAGGAGGTGTTCGCTGCCAATGTAACTATGGCCGATAAGCCTTGCCTCTTCTACGGCAAGCTCAAGGACTTTTTTGGCGCGCGGCGTAAAAGGTATGTCGCCGAATGTAAGCACATTCGTGCCGTAAGGAAGCTTCCTTTCTATTTCCATGCGCACTTCTTCTATTGAAATGCCCATCTTTTTAATTATTGCAGCGCTGAGCCCTTCTTCTTCCCTGAGAAGGGCGAGGAGAAGATGTTCTGTCCCGAGGTAATCATTCTGACGTTTTTCGGCTTCTTCCCTTGCGTAGATTATTACTTTTCTGCCGCGTTCTGTAAACTTCTCAAACATTTAAGTCTCCCTAAGAAGTTTCATTCTTCTTAATTAAATGATACTTTTTTTACAGATGAATGTCAATAAACCCTTATAGTGTCCTGTCCGTAACAGTTCTTTACATTTTTATGTAGTGTCATTCTGGCTTGTCCAGAATCTTTCCCCTTTTAAAAGAAGGATTCCCGACAAGCGGGAATGACAAAATTGTGTAAATTCATTTATGAGACAGGACACTATCTCGCCACAGTATAGTTTATGAGATATTTGGCGGCCACTGCTGCAAGAGAAGAGGCGGCAGTCAAGCCCTGTTTCAGCGAGCGCAGTGTATCAAAATCAGACTTCCAGACAACATCACCGGGGGCAATCAGGCAAACGCTGCCGGGTTCATGTTTCATATAGAGATTGCCTTCCTTGAAATAATAATGCTCTTCTTTATTCACCTCAGTAATATATGAGCGCATGAATGGAGAAAAATCTCCGGGCCTGAACCAGAGTTTAATTTCCCGCTCGGCCTCGTCATTTGCAGCCGAAGCATGAATGAGATTATCCATCCGTTCGCCGATGTCGTTTCCCTCAGCGTCCTTCAGGGGAACAACTGTACCTAATGCGCGGATGCATCCCGGTTTTTTTTCCCGGGCAACATGCGGATTCGTAGGTCCGCAGATATCCCGCATCTTTTTCACCGCATCCTGACCCTGATAAACAAGCGCTATTACCCTGCGCCTCTCGGGCGCCTCGGGGTAATGCAGCAACCCCATGATGTATTCTATCAGTGAAGGATAAAATACCTTCCCCCTGTGTTCTGCATAGTGTTCCTCCGCGAGCATCCTGCTTACATGGACTATCTTTGCCCCGGCAAAGCGTAAACCGGTATGAAACTCTGAAAGCTGAGAAAGCACATATCCTGTCAATGAATTTTTAAGGGCGTCAGGTTTGATCAATACAAGTGTCTGCTCGATTTCTTTTTTATGCATATAAAGGTTCCTTCCTTTTCTAAGTGTCAGTGTTTAGTGTCAGTTAAGTTTTCAGCGTCTGTTTACCGGCACTGAAAACTGACACGGTTCACCGCAATAATGTTTATATTGAAAGTTTCTTGATAAGTTTTTTTACGGATTTACATGACTCTCTGAGCCGGGCCTTTTCATCTTTTGTGAGTTTTACCTCGACTATTTTTTCAACCCCGTCTTTGCCGAGGACTACCGGCACGCCCAGATAGATGTCTTTGATCCCATATTCGCCATTGAGATATGCAGCGCATGGCAGCATGCGTTTTTCATCAAGGAGTATTGACTTGATCATCTGAAATGCAGCGGCAGACGGGGCATAATAGGCGCTTCCTGATTTTAGCAGGCTTACTATTTCAGCGCCGCCGTTTCTTGTGCGGTGTATGAGCGCTTCGATAGTTTTTCTTTTCAGCAACTCAGTGACCGGTATCCCCTTTGCAGTAGTAAACCTTGGCAGCGGAACCATCTGGTCACCATGCCCTCCGAGCACGATTGCCTCTATATCCTCAGGCGATATATTTAGTTCCCATGCAAGAAATGTCCTTAATCTCGATGAATCGAGTATTCCGCCCATTCCCATGACACGTCTGCATGAAAACTCTGTGGTCTTCCATACAAGCTGTGCCATTACATCCATTGGATTTGTTACGACGATTATGACGGCGTCGGGCGAGGTCTTTGCGATTGCACCGGATGCTGCCCTGATAACGTCAGCATTTGCATGAAGCAGATCGTCTCTCGACATGTTAGGCTTTCTTGGAAATCCCGCAGTGATAAGGACGATATCAGATGCTCCTGTATCAGCATAATTATTGGTTCCTTTCACCGAAGACGGCGAATTCCAGAGTGGACATGCCTCTGCGATATCGAGCGCTTTTCCCTGCGGCATTCCTTCTGCGATGTCAAAAAGCATAATATCAGCAAAGCCCGCCTGGGCAATCAGCTGCGCCGTCGAAGCGCCTACGTTTCCTGCGCCAATTATGGATACTTTTTTTCTCATATTTTTTCCCGGATAATTAAGCTTTTGCGAATTCTCATTTTACTAGAATATAATAGTAGCCTGAAACCCCGTTAGAAAGCATGGCATTGAACCGTGCTCTTTTCCGGTTAACAGGGTAAACTTTTATAGCATGTAAATAAATTGTTGTCAAGAAAAATTGATAAAATAATAGATTTTCCTTTGACATAATATCATGAAATATGGTATTCATACATACATGAAAAAATCCTATTCTGCCGGGAGAAGAT
>CAKKPR010000027.1:0-4595 GCA_919901705.1 Thermodesulfovibrionales bacterium
CTTGTTGCTGCTTCCGGATTATATCTTCTGTCAGACCTGGGGCTTCTGGACATGGACAGGGTCTGGCTCGTCCCGACTTTTTTCTGGCCGCAGGTTGTTGGAGGAGCATTATTCGGGATAGGCTTTGTAGTAAGCGGCTACTGCCCCGGGACTGCTATGGCAGGTTTTGCATCGGGAAGACTTGATGCCTTGGTTACTATGATAGGCGTTGGCGCAGGTTCCCTTTTGTTTGCAGTTCTGTATCCATATAGTGAAGGGTTTTGTATATCTTCGGCAATGGAAGGAGCAACGCTGCCTAAATTGTTAAGAATAAACCATTGGTTTGTGATAGTATTTTTGATTGTTTTTGCAGGAGGCATGTTTTATCTTATGGAGAGGTATGAGAAAAGAGGGAGCCGATAGCCTTTTCATAATATTTGAACAGCCTTTCGCGCCTTTTAAATTCCTTTGAATGCACTGAACGTCTGCCATTGGCGGCTTCGGCATCCATATCAGCATGGAGCATTTCGTGATAAATAACATACTCAATGTAGTATCGAGGCACTTTTCCGGAATCCAGCACAGGGTTTATTCTTATCATCCCATTGTCTTTAAAATAGCTCCCGAGAGTTCTGCGCCTTACAGCGTGCCTTGGGCTTTTTGCGCCCCAGGTGATGCGTGCAGAGACCATGCTGTTAAAGTACTCTTTATTAAGGGAATCATATATCTCAAGAAGGTTATAAAACTTTCCATGAGCGTTGATTTTTAACCTCTTTGGTTTTCTCTCAATACCGGCAGCATTATTTTTGATAAATCTGCTTATATGCGGAGTTTTTCCTTTTTTATTTTTTATCATTTCTGCTATCTCGGCAAGAACACCTGTTTCAGCATAAAGAAACATCCTGTGGAGTCTTAGGGAGACAGAACGTCCATGTATTTTTACTGATATCATGCTGCAGGAGTTTTTAGTAAGGGTAAGCGAAACAGTTCTGCCGGCAGTTTTCTCGAGGTAATGCCTCAGGGAGTGTTCATCAAAAAGCAAAGGAAGCTTCATCTGGTGCTCAGCGTCACTGACAGAATAAACCGGCATAGACAGATAGTATACCTGTAATACTTAAGCAGGTTTAATCAATAAGGCATTTTTTCGGGCGGTCTTCTCTCAGGGACGTATACGTGCGGGATTTTTTCTTCATTCCATTCTTTTGAAACGTAAAGGTTGCAGTAGCAGCTTCCAAACTCTTCAACATCCGGAGCCCTGTATACACAGGGGCAGATAATGTCTTTATCCTTACCGTAATCTCCTGATGCCAGCCTGCAGGGACAGGACATATAGCCGT
Organism: Thermodesulfovibrionales bacterium; assembly: GCA_919901705.1. Taxonomy (GTDB): domain Bacteria; phylum Nitrospirota; class Thermodesulfovibrionia; order Thermodesulfovibrionales; family UBA1546; genus SCSY01. The sequence goes on from CAKKPR010000027.1 coordinate 1,317, forward strand.
AACGGTCCTTGTTAATGAGAAGGCCTTTCAGGAGCTCAGACACGACATCCTTATCCTTATTAAAAAGATAGCCCTTAGGTTCGTGTATTTTTTTGAGCATCTCATAAAGCTGCTCAATGGCAGTCATAATCCCAGTGCCTCCCGTATCTCCTTTTCCTTAAACCCGATAATTACCTTATTGCCGATGATAATAGTAGGAAATGTACAATTGGGGTTCAGTTTCCTGATTTCGTCAAGAACAGCCTGCCTTTTTTCGCTGGTCAGCAAATCCACATCTGTAAATTCATATTTCACAGCGCATTTGTCCATAAACTTTTTTGTAGCGTTACAGTGGCTGCAGGTGCTAAGTGTATACATTTTAACAGGTCGTTGCGACTCGAAACCGAGCGGTTGCATATTAGCTTACCCTTTCCTATAAGTGCATCGCTTTTCAGGAATATTAACAAAAGCTGCTGACAGATGCAACAAACCGAATAGGATTGAAACCCTGCGGGGCTTGTTTGTATGATGCAGATAACATCGGTTTTAGAAAAAATCTTTCAGGAAAATCGTCTCATCTTGTATAATAAGCTGCTTGTGTAATAATACTTATTTCTCAGGAGGTAATATGCTATGAAATTGAAACCGCTTCATGACTGGGCAGTAATTAAAAGGCTTAATGCAGAAGAGAAAACTTCAGGCGGTATAATAATACCTGCCTCAGCACAGGAAAAGCCCTCAGAAGGCGTTGTGATCCGGATTGGCCCCGGCAGGTACAAGATGGAAAAAGGCAGATTAAAGTTCACACCTACTATCATAAAACCCGGGCAGAGAGTCTTATATCCGGAATATTCTGCTGCCGAGGTAGAGCTTGACGGAAAGGAATTTACGCTTGTCAGGGAAGAAGATATCCTTGGCACATACGAGGAAAATGAGATTGTCAAAAAGGAATCGTTTGCTATTGTTGAAAGGCGTGAATATCCTGTTGCCATAAAAAAGGAGAGTATTCCTGCAGTTACTCCCCTGAAAAAGAAAGCCGCGGAAAAGAAGAAAGCAAAAAGGAAGACTGTGAAGGAAAAGAAGGCTTCTTCAAAAACTTTGTCAAAAACAAAAGCAAAAAAGGCTGCAAAGAAAAAAAATTCTAAACCTGCCAAAAAGGCGGCTAAGAAGACGGTGAAAAAAGAAGCAAAAAAGGCTGTTGCCAAAAAGAAAGTTCCTTCAAAGGGCAAAAAACGAACCAGGAAATAGGATGGGGAAAAAGGAAGGCCTCAGTAATAAAATACGGTTTTATCATTATGCTTCCGGAGTGCTTATAACCCAAACGGGAGACCCTTTATGCAGTAAATGTAAGGCGCTTACAAATACAACACGAGCCGTAAAGGAGGGCTTCAGGGAATTTGAGCAGAAGCATAGAGGCGAACTGGTGGACATTGATGATGAATTAAGGCTTGTTCTTGCCAAGACCAGCAAGAATCTTGCTGAACTGATTTCTCCTGAGAATGCACAGGGGCAGAAGAAAGCAGGCAAGTGCAAAATGCCTGAGGGTGTCTGCTTCATAAAATCATCAAAATCAATTCTGGATAAGATAGAATGAACTGAAGTTATGTTTTTGTTCTTGTGGTAAGTGGTAATATGAGAAATAGAACTGTTATTAATATCAGAATAATCCTTTTTTGTATTTTTGTTTTTTCTCTCTTTATTTGTTTATCCTTCCCCGGTGCTGCTGATGCGCCACCCGTTACTATAGGGTTCAATGGACCGGTTAGCCAGGAAGGTATTCCTTCTCCATGGAAGATGAAGGTAAAAAAAGGCAAGGCTGACGCAAAGGTCGTTCTGGAAAATGGAGAGCCTGCCTTGCACATGAAGTCCCTGAAATCATCGTTTTCACTTGAACGTGAATTCAGATTAAATGTAAAGGACTACCCTTATGTCACGTGGGCCTGGAAGGCGCTGACACTGCCTTTGCGGGGCGATGTCCGTAAGGGATCTACGAATGACCAGGGACTGCAGTTCTTTGTGGCCTTTGAAGGCAAGAAGATACTGAGCTATGTGTGGGATACAAATGCGCCTGAGGGGACTATTACAGAAGAGTCTGTACCTTGGCCCGTAAGCCTTACGATAAAGGTGATAGTGGTGAAATCGGGAATTTCTGATACCGGCAAGTGGCTTACAGTCAGGAGAAATGTATACGATGATTACAGAAAATTCTTTAATGAAGAACCTCTCCGGGTAGAGGGGATAAGAGTGCAGATGAATACGCAGCACACAGGTGGAAGCGCTGAAGGGGTTTTTAAGAATATAATTTTCAGCAAGACCCCCTGATGACCAGAAACCAGCCCATTAATTTCTCATCTATTCAAGAGGCAAAAATATATCAGGCTGATTTTAAGAATTAAGAAGGCATGAGGTATATATTATTCCGGCTGTCTGAATGGATTTGCCCTGAGAATATGACTGAGCTTTAAGGGTCTTCCTTCAAACACAAAGATTGCTGTGCCCCGTTCCTCTGTTGTCTGTCCACTCACAACCCATGTCCCGCTCCATGCTATTTTCAGAGAAACAGCAGCCTTGTCTATCTCAGCCCATTTATGCGAAAAGGTTAAATCTGCCTTATCAAAGTTCTTTATTGCGCCGAGAATTTCCCTGTAGCCTTCTTTTGTTGTGTTATTCTCAATGGCAGAGAGATCTCTTTTCAGATAGGCATCCTTGACTGCCGCTGCAACGGCAAATGCCTCCTTGGCTTTTTTTGACTCGTCAGTCTCCTGTTTAACCTCTTTTGAATTGCAGGACATAAAGACAAATAATGCAATTAACAGAATAGTTGTTTTTTTCATATAGCCTCTCAATAACAAAATTATCTTTTGAAAGCCATGGATTTTTCCATAGCCTTTTTAATCTTGTCCCTTAATTCCTGGTCCGGTACAGGAGATACGGTTCCTTCTATATAAGAGTTCTCATTTGCTGTAAGCAGGCGCTTTTCCAAAATTGTTTTGTCCTGTTTTTTTTCCGGCAGGACTCTCCCGATCTTGAATTTGACAGTCTTTATGCCAAAACCATTAAGCTTCTTAATGATGGTATCTTTGTAAAAAGTAAGCTGTTGCAGCCATACAGGTGAATCTACATTAATGAGCAGTTCCTTTTCCTTTATGCTTGCAGGCGCCATATGAAGTGAAACCGGTTTCTCAAATATGACAGCCCACTCATTTTTTATGCGCCCCAGCCTTACAGAGTCTTCTATCCCGAGGTTTCTGATCAAAGGGGCAAGCAGAGAATCAGCCCTTTTCACTAAACAGCCTTTTT
>CAKKPR010000027.1:4695-9730 GCA_919901705.1 Thermodesulfovibrionales bacterium
AATTGCTTTAAAAAGGTTTTTTATGATAACATTTTAGGATTAATGTTACAAGGCTGGCCCGGTCGAAGCTAGGGCTTGTTCCTTAAGAAGGGGTTAAAGACAGATATATGACCAAATTAAGAGTTCATGAACTTGCCAAAAAACTGGGCGTTGACAATAAAGATATCCTGAGCACGCTTGCAGAACTTGGGATTAAAGGCAAAACGCATTCTTCAGCTATAGAGCCTGAGATTACGGAGAAAGTAGAAAAGCTTTTAAAGAAAAAACCGGTGGCGGCTGCTAAAACTAAAAAAGCAGGCGCAAAGCCGGAAAAGAAGAAATCCGTTGAAGAAAAAAAGACCGAAGAGAAAAAAGTCAGGGAAAAACCGGTAAAGGCAACAAAGCCCGGGAAAAAGATAGTCCAGGAAGTTAAACCTGCCCTTGAAACTAAGCCGGTCTCTGAAAAAAAACCAGTTCCTGAACCTTCTGTTACGCAAAAAGAAATAAAGCCTGAGGCAGTAAGGGTACCTGAGAAAAAAACGGCAGAGATATTAAAACCGGAAGTCCCTGCTGAAGAGGTACAAGTTGAAGAAAACATTACAGAAGCAGCGCCCGAAGAGATGCCATCAGTAGAAGAACCCGGCATAACATTGCCGGAGGAGGAAGTTGAGGGTAAAGTTCCTGATAGATTTAAGAAGGAAATAGAAACAGAAAAGGTAGAAAAATTCAAGGCCAAACCCCAGATGCAGAGGGCCTTTCAGGCGATAAGGAAAATAGATACCAAAAAATGGCATGATCCCAAGACATTTAAACGGCACGGCAAAGATAAGTTTGCACAAAAAGAAGATCAAAGGCTGCAGCCTCAATCTGTAATCACAAGGAAAAAGACATTAAAACTTCGTGAAGGCGCAACGGTGAAGGAATTTGCCGAGATTATAAGCGTTAAAATCTCAGATGTTATGAAAAAGTTCATGGAACTTGGTTACATGACTACAATAAATCAGCCCGTAGATATAGATGCTGCACTCCTTGTAGCAGACGGTTTCGGGACAAAAATTGAAATTATGGCTGTAGAAGAAGAGATGATGACAGAAGGCAAGGAAGAGGATATATTAAAACTTGTTCCAAGACCTCCTGTTGTCACAATAATGGGGCATGTTGACCATGGCAAGACCTCCTTGCTTGACGCAATAAGAGAGACCAAGGTTACGGAGACAGAGGCAGGCGGGATAACGCAGCATATCGGTGCATATAAAGTTACGCTTAAAGGGAAAGAACTGGTTTTCCTTGACACCCCGGGACATGAGGCATTTACTGCCATGAGGGCAAGGGGAGCAAAGGTGACAGATATAGTTGTGCTTGTTGTTGCGGCAGATGACGGAGTTATGCCGCAGACCATTGAGGCAATAAACCATGCCAAAGCGGCAAATGTGCCAATAGTTGTTGCCATAAATAAGATAGACAAGCCGGAGGCGAACGCTCAAAGGGTAAGAACCGAACTTGCAGAACATGGGATACTGTCTGAAGACTGGGGGGGCCAGAATATTTTTGTTGAAGTATCAGCCAAGAAGCGCATAGGCATTGAGCATTTGCTTGAAATGATATTATTGCAGGCAGAGGTAATGGAACTAAAGGCCGATCCCGATAAGATGGCAAAGGGAACAATTATAGAGGCAAAACTTGACAGGGGGAGAGGTCCCGTGGCAACTGTTCTTGTTCAGTCCGGGAAACTTAAGATCGGAGATAACTTCCTTGCCGGAACAAGCGTAGGAAGAGTAAGGGCGCTGCTTGATGATACAGGGAAACGTGTTCAGGAAGTAGGGCCGTCAACGCCTGTTGAGGTTATCGGCTTTCCTGAGGTGCCTACTGCCGGCGATATCTTTACATCTGTAGACGATGAAAAACGTGCGAGACAGATTGCCCTTGCAAGGCTTCAGAAGGGAAGGCTTGCTCAGATGGCCAAGGACAGCAAACTGACACTCGACGACCTTTATGCAAAGATAAAAGAAGGTGAGGTAAAAGAGCTCAACATTATAATAAAGGGCGACGTCCAGGGCTCTGTGGAAGCTACCCAGGATGCATTAGAGCGCATAACTAATCCGCATGTGAAGGTTAAAGTTATACATGCCTCTGTAGGGGGTATTAATGAATCAGATGTAATGCTCGCGACAGCTTCAAATGCCATCATAATAGGTTTTAATGTCAGGCCTGAGGCAAAGGCTTCTCAGACAGCGGAGAAAGAAAGGGTTGACATAAGGCTTTACACAATTATCTATAATGCCATAGAGGATGTAAAAAAAGCGCTTGAAGGACTATTGGCGCCGACACTAAAGGAGAAAATTCTTGGAAGGGCAGAGATAAGGCAGACCTTCCAGGTTTCCAGCGTGGGAACGATAGCAGGCTGTTATGTATTGGACGGGTTAATAAGCCGTGCAAGCGAAGGGATAAGAATAATCAGGGACAATATTGTAGTCTATGACGGCAAGATAGCAACCCTAAAGAGATTCAAAGATGATGCTAAAGAGGTTCAGGCAGGATACGAGTGCGGCATAACTATCGAAAACTACAATGATCTAAAGGTTGGAGATATCCTCGAAAATTATATAATTGAAAAAATAGCAGGAAAACTTTAACAGTGTCCAGTGTCAGTGTTTAGTGTCAGTAAAAACTGGCGTTGCTAACTACTGACACTGCTCACTGATAACTGACACTAAACTATGCTTCCATATAAACGCTCACAAAGAGTCAGCGACTTAATCAGAGAAGAGATCGCCGACATAATAATGAACAAATTAAAAGACCCAAGGGTCGGGTTTATAACAGTTACAGGTGCGAAGATAACAGAAGACCTGAAATTGGCAACTGTTTATGTAAGCGTCCTGAAGCCGGAGGAAAAAAAAGGAACCCTCGAGATACTTAATTCTGCAAAAGGCTTTATCCGCGCAGAACTGGCAAAAAGAGTCAGGATGAAATTTATCCCCGCCCTGACATTCAGGGTAGACGAATCTATTGAGTATGGAGATAAGATTGAAAGACTTTTAAAAGGAATAAAATCGAGTTCTGCCCGCAACGAGGAGAAGAGTTGAATATCCCCGGAAATTTGCTTGATTTCCTGCGCAAAGGGAAACAGTTTTTTATTGCAACCCACATAAGCCCTGATGGCGATGCCCTCGGTTCCTCAATAGCGCTTTCATTAGCCCTTGAATCGCTTGGAAAAGAAACAATAATATATGACAAAGACCCTGTCCCGGAATTTTACAAGTTCCTGCCAGGGCAGAAAAGGTTCACCCAGTCAATCTCAAATCTCAAATTTGAAATCTCAAATTTAATACTCCTTGACTGTAATGAGCTTGAGAGAACAGGCATTGAAAAAATAGAATTTGTCTCATCAGCAGTCATAGACCATCACGAAACAGAGAAGGAATTTGGAGATATAAAATGGATAGAGCCGCATGCCGCTGCAACAGGCCTGATGCTTTTTTATATTATCAAGGAATTAGGCGTAAAGATAACAAAAGATATTGCCATAAACCTTTATGCTGCAATTGCAATAGATACAGGCACCTTCAGATACAGCAATACAACGCCTGAGGTTCTAAGGGTTGCAGCTGAATTAATAGAGGCAGGCGCAGATCCGTCTTACATTGCAGAAAGTCTTTATGAGACCTGGTCAGAGAGCAGGTTTAGATTGCTGCTGAAGGTTCTCAATACGCTCGATATTAATAATAGCATTGCAATTACTCTGGTGACACTGGACATGTTCAGAGAGACCGGAGCTTCGGTTGAGGATACAGAAAACTTTGTAGGGTTCCCCCGGCTGCTGAAATCAGTAAATATCTCTGTCCTTTTCAGGGAGATAGAGAATAATTATTATAAGGTCAGCCTCCGCTCAAAAGGAAAAGAAATGAATGTTGCAAAGATAGCCGCAGCGTTTGGCGGCGGAGGTCACAGAAATGCAGCAGGATGTAAAATCCGGTCAGATTTTAAAACAGCAAAAGAAAAGCTTTTAAAGGCAATCAGGGAATCACATTAGCTTTTACGCGGTCGAATACACGCTCTTCCCATCCCCATAATAAGAATCATAGATGTGCTGATACGCCACAGTACATCTGCTCATTATTTTTCTCTTTGCAAGAGCATTAGGGTTTCTTCATATATAGTCTTTCTGGGTCCGATGGCTACAACTTCAATAATACCATTGTCCTTTAATGTTTTATAAACCACCCTGAATTTTCCGACCTTAAAACTTTGCAGCCCCTTAAGTTTATCCTTTAACGCCTTGCCTGACAGGGGGTCATTTAAAACAGTCTGTAATGCGGCCTTAATCTTTCGTTTTAGATCCGGGTGCAGGGTGCGGACTAAGCCCGCTGTCTCATCAGACATTTTCAGTCTGCGGCTGCTCATTTATTTGAACAGTTCCTCAAGCGTATAGAGCTTTGCTTTGCCTTTCTTCAAAGCCGCCAAGCCTTTTTTAATCTCATCCATAAAGGCAGAGTCAGAGCGTATGGCGATAGTTTCCTTCCAACCCTCAAATTCATCAGGGCTGACCAGCACAGCAGCAGGAGAGCCGTTTTTTGTAATAATGACCTCCTCATCGGTTTTGTAAACCGAATCCACCAGGCTGCTCAATTTCATTTTTGCCTCAGAAAGTGATAATGTTTTCATTGAATCAAACCTCCTTTCTGGGTGACCAGAATTAAGACTAATATAACAGAAATCTGCTGTTATATCAATAGCGTTTCCCGCTCCAGAAGCGCTTACTGATTTTCAATGGCTATATCTACTTTCTCCACATCAATCTCCCCGCTTATCAGCTTGGGCAGAAGAAGGTCACCGGATGGAGAGGCAGAGGGACACTTCCCGTACTATTAAGACGATGACAAGAAAAGTAGAAAAAACGGTTAATATAAATTGTTATGCCCTCTACCGCCACCTATAAAATCCCAGAGAATAAATAAATGCGACATGCTCGTACTGGAGCAACAATAGTTCAGAAGCAATATATAGTTACTAAGAAATGCATAAGTATGAGAACCTGATTTGTCACTCCGGCTTG
>CAKKPR010000028.1:0-7035 GCA_919901705.1 Thermodesulfovibrionales bacterium
TCTGATTTGTGCTCTCTGTTTATCATAAAGCTGTCCATATTTTTTGGCATATTCCCGATAAACAATGCTGTGTATGTGTCAAGCAAAAACAAGGTCTCGTTAAAATTTTGAGGACCGTACATTTTTAAATAATTTACGAACGTCTCTTTTAGGTCTAAATCAAATTCCCCTGACGTGAGAAGGCAAACAATCGAATCAAAATTATTGTCTTTCTCAACATAAAGACAGTAGGCAAGGCAATCCCTGATTTTATCGGCGCTAAAATCTTTGAATTGAGACCGTATGTGGATGCTCTGAGGCTCAAAGACACCCTCTTTTATGTAATCAAAATATTCCACTCTTTCACCTCTAACTATTCTTCCCCAGCGACTTTTTCAGTTCATCCCTTAGTTCCTTCTTTAATTTATTCGGTTCAACAACTTCAACATAAGGTATCCACTGATAAATCCATTTCTTTATTCCCCCAAGCCCTTTGACATTAAATCTTATCTCAAGCCTTCCGTCCTTAAGTTCTTTTTCCTTCTGGCTATTATGCCATTTTTTTCGCAGAACACGTGATTTGACCTCCTCATCAAAGATTAAGACTACCTCTGCTGGTTCGCCGTCAAGCCAAGTTCCAAAAGAGGCAGAAAGTTCATCTTCAGGCAGAACTTTTTTAGGCAGAAAATGCTCGTCGAGGACTTTAAGCGCAGTTATCCTGTCGAGGGCAAAGGTTCTCAGCGCCTTATCCGTATGGCAATAACCCCTCCCCTCATATACCAAAAACCTTCATTGAAGAAAAGATAACAGGGGTCTATTTTCCGCTGGCTTTTTGCTTTCGAATGAAGGGCATTGTATTTAATCTCAATCTTTTGGAAGTTTGTTATCGCTCCATGGATAATTCCGAGATATTGTTCAGTCTCAGGCGGCAGGGCTGTGCCGGATAAAACAATATGTTTTGGCAGGGATGCAGATTTTGTTGAAATTTTTTCTTCAATCTTTTTAAGGCTTTGCTCCATGCCTGCCCCAAAGTTCCCGAGAAGTTTTTTTGCAAGGGCAAAGGCAAGAGTTTCCTCTATCGAAAGATTTGGTTTCCTAAGGCTGTACCCCTCGCTGAAAGCATAGCTGTTTTTCTTTCTATCAAAAACAATGGGATAGCCTGCTATCTGCAAGGTCTGGATATACCTGAATGTAGTTCTCTGGCTGATTTCGAGGTCATCCATCAATGAATTGACTGTAACCTGCTCTCTGCTGTCGAGTTTTCTGAGAATTATTATTAACGAGTCGAATTTGTATGACATATTTCTTCTCCTGGATTCCGCATCGAGTGCGGAATGACAGACTATTTTCTGAATTGACTATATCATACCCCTCCTGCCAGCATTATGGCAGTTTTAAATAGAGGGGCAAAGCGCAGAAGAGCGGAAGCGGGGAAGCGTTGTGACTAACACTTTTTTAGAAGGGCAAAAAATCTTTCCCGCGACATCCCGGCTGAGCGCATCGATCCCTTAATGATATCGAGACCTACTTCATCGTATGTCGGGATAATTAAAGGCCGGCTACAACCGTCTTTTACATAAGCCCTGTGCGAACTTTCCTGGCGGTACAATTGAAATCCATCTTTAGTAAAAATGCAATTGAGTTTTTTCCAGTGAAGCGGCGTTAGGCGTGGCTTGCGGCTGCAGCAGGAATACTAAAGGGTATAGGCACATTCACATATTTATGGTCTTTTGGAAACTTTTTGAAGACTGCCTTTGAGAGTTTAAAGCCACATTCCGTCATAACAGCATCGAGCGTTCCTTTTTCTATGCACGTTATTATAAATAGCTTTATTGCTTCTTCAATATTTTTCCGTGCCTCGGCCTCAGTCCTGCCCTGGCTCCATAGGTCGAGAGGCGGGCAGCAGACAATAAAAAGACCTTCCTTCTTTTTTATAGATATGGGCAACTTTACCTGAAGAAGTGCGCGTGTCATTTTCCCGCCTATCTTTGCAAGTTTGGTATTATTATAGAACAAAAAAGACAATGTTAAGGTATAAAATTTAAACTCTTCCATTGATGTTATAATAAAACTCCAGATTGCCACGCTCCGACAAGTCGGGACTCGCAATGACAATTCGGGTGAGATTGCCACGGGCTTTGTCCTCGCAATGACATCCTAAATATATCATATTCCCCTCCCATCATCATGGCAGTATGTTTGCAAGGCATGCCTACCCTAACCTTACGCAGTAAATTTATAATAATTTATGGATTATCACTCCATATATTTTGACAAATTTCTGGATTTATGTTAACTTAATCCAGAATGATTAAACGTGCTTATAACCTTGGAGACTTGGTTCAGCCTAATAAAGTGCTTGTTATTTATGGGCCGAGGAGGGTTGGCAAAACCACGCTCTTAAATAACTATCTTTCCGGGATTAAAACAAAATATAAGCTTGATTCCGGAGATAATATAAGAGTCCAGCAGGTTTTAAGCTCTCAGGATTTTACCAAAATAATTGAATATGCTTCAGGATATGACCTGATAGCAATTGATGAGGCACAGCAGGTTCCTAATATCGGCATGGGACTAAAAATTATCGTTGATCAGATTCCCGGCATTAAGGTAATTGCGACCGGTTCTTCATCGTTTGATCTTGCCGGTGCCGTAGGCGAGCCGCTAACAGGCAGAAAGACAACGATTACTCTTTATCCTATTGCCCAGATAGAGCTTATTTCCAAGTATAACAGACATGAATTAAAGGAAAAACTTGAAGAGTTTCTCGTCTTCGGCTCTTATCCTGAAGCTGTCACCGCGAAAAGCCGCAAGGATAAGATTGCCGTTCTTGAAGAAATAGTAAGTTCTTATTTACTTAAAGATGTCCTTGCCCTTGACAGGGTAAAGAGCTCAAAGGTTCTTCTCGATTTGCTGAAACTTATTGCCTTTCAGACGGGCAGCGAAGTCTCGCTAAATGAATTAGCCACACAGCTAAAGCTTGATGTTAAGACCATAGGCAGATATCTGGATATTTTTGAAAAGGCATTTATTATTAAACGCATAGGCGGATTCAGCAGAAATTTGCGCAAGGAAATCGTAAGCAAGGCAAAATATTATTTTCTGGATAATGGCATCAGGAATGCCGTCATCTCTCAGTTTAACCCGCTTGACAGCAGAAACGATATAGGTATTTTATGGGAAAACTTCATGGTAACAGAGCGCATTAAAAAATGTGCCTACCGAAATATTTACGGCTCATTCTACTTCTGGCGCACATACGACGGACAGGAAGTGGATCTGGTTGAAGAACGCGAAGGGAAACTTTACGGATATGAATTCAGGTGGTCAGCCAAAGATAAAATGAAGACACCCAAGGACTGGCAGAAAACATATGCTAATGCGGAACTTAAGCTGATTAACAAAGAAAACTATCTGGATTTCATCCTATAACTTTTGCTTCACCTGTCAGCCACCCCTGCCAGCATCATGGCAGTCTCTTAAATTTTTTTCTTAATGCTATAATAAATGGGATTGCCGCATAATAACAAAAATCGAGGATATTAATGCTGGATTATGAGCTTCTTAAAAAGATACTTAAAAAAACCCTCTCTTCCGGCGGGGAATATGCCGATGTGTTCGTTGAGCACAGGAAGCCGACTTCAATTCAGCTTGAAGACGATAAGATAGAAAAAATATTCACAGGGATAGATTCCGGCGTCGGCATACGATTGATACATAACTCCAAGACCTTCTATGCCTTCAGTAATGACCTGTCTGAAAAGGCATTATTAGAAATTGCAGACAGCCTGACAAAAGCGTCCAAATCTCCCCAAAAGGACATAACCCTCGACCTCAGGAAACAAAGGCCTGAGGTAAACTTCAGCATAAAATTAATCCCCGAAACTGTTCCTATGGATAAAAAAATAGAGCTTGTCAGAACTGCAAACAAGACTGCGCGTGATTTTGACAAAAGGATTAAACAGGTAATTGTAATGTACCGGGATTCTGTCCAAAAAGTTCAGATAGCAACATCAGAAGGTTTCATAGCAGAGGATGAACGCATTCATACACTTATGGTCGTCCATGTTATCGCATCTGATAACGGAGTAATCCAGACAGGATATGAGCCGGCAGGTGGCCTGATAGGCTTTGAACTCTTTGAAAATGTAAAACCGGAAGAGCTTGCCTTAACAGCAGCAAGACGCGCAACCATGATGCTTACTGCAAGAAGGGCGCCCGGGGGAAGAATGCCTGTTGTAATATCATCCAATGCAGGCGGTACTATGATACACGAGGCAATAGGCCACGGCCTTGAGGCTGACCTTGCACAGCAGGGACTTTCAGTATATTCAGGTAAAATAGGAGAGACAGTTGCATCGCCTTTAATCACTGTTCTTGATGACGCCACTATTCCAAATAAAAGAGGCTCTTTCAGATTTGATGACGAGGGAACACCTTCACAAAGAACAGTCCTTGTTAAAAACGGGGCGCTGACAGGTTATATGTATGACAACTACACTGCCATGCAGGACAAAACAAGGTCCACAGGCAACGGACGCAGGGAGTCCTATCACAGCAGGCCGATTCCGAGAATGACCAACACATTTATAGCGTCAGGGGAATCTCTGCCTGAAGACGTTCTAAAATCTACGCCTAAAGGCCTTTTCGTTAAAAAGATGGGTGGCGGCCAGGTTAATACAGTAACCGGCGATTTTGTTTTCGAAGTCCAGGAAGGCTATATAATTGATAATGGAAGGATTGGAGAGCCGGTAAGAGGGGCTACGCTCACAGGCAATGGTCCGGAAGTGCTGAAATCCATTGATAGGGTCGGCTCCGACATGGGATTTTCAATAGGAACATGTGGGAAGGACAATCAGGGAGTGCCTGTATCAGATGCAATGCCTACAATAAGAATACCTGAAATTGTTGTAGGCGGTGAAGCATAAGGTGTGTTGATAACTACACATCTGATGAATATAAACAACGCTTTTATCCATAAATCCCTTGATTTTAAAAAAGATTTATCTGGCACTCTATTTGCATTCATCTAACAGTCATGCGTCTGCAAAGAACAATAAAACAGGAAGTGAGCTTCGAAGGCATAGGGCTTCATACAGGTAATCATGTCAACGTACAACTCAAGCCGGCATCGAGAGATACCGGCATTATTTTCCATAGAATAGACAAAAATGTAATGATAAGGGCGCATGTAGGCGAAGTTTCAGACACTGCGTTTGCAACAAGTCTCGGCTCTAATGGCACAAGAATAAAGACCGTTGAACATATTCTTGCAGCAATATCAGGACTGGGGATAGATAATCTTGTTATTGAGATGGATGGCTCTGAGGTGCCAATTCTTGACGGCAGTTCTACTGAACTTATTGATATAATCCTGAAAGGCGGAATCGCAAAACAGGGCAAAAAAAGACCATACTTGCGTATTGTAAAGCCTGTTGTTCTCGAGGACGGGCATTCTGAGATTGCTGCTTTTCCGTATGAGGGCAGAAAAATTACTTACAGAATACATTTCAATCACCACCTTTTAGGCGAACAAAGGCTGAGCCTTGAGCTCAATGAGGAAACCTTCATAAAAGAAGTGGCCCCGGCAAGGACCTTCGGGTTTTTAAAGGATGTAGAATATTTGAGGGCAAATGGCCTTGTAAAGGGAGGCTCGTTGGATAATGCTATAATCCTTGGAGACAACGGGGTACTTAATAAATCAGGCCTGAGGTTCAAAGATGAATTCGTAAGACATAAAATACTTGATTTTATTGGAGATTTCTCCCTGATAGGGTTTCCTGTGCACGGCCATATAATAGCAAACCGGGCAGGACATTCAACGAACATAAAGTTCATAAAGAAACTGCTTTCAGCTACGGATTGCTGGGAAATTGTATCAGATGTTGAGCATGCCCAAGTACTGACTTACTCATAAAAAACACTGCAATTTCAGGAAGTTACAAAATTGTACTTGATTTATTTGTAAAAATCAGTATCTTATAAGGATAAGCCTCTGAAAAAAGAGGCTGGAGAGTCGGATCTCCAGCCCAAAAGATTCTAAACAGTAACTTATTTCTTTTTCTTCTTTGCTGCTGCTTTCTTCTTGGCTGCCATTATAGTTCACCCCCTCTCCATCCCCCTAAGGGGAAAGCATAAAGTTTATATCCTGCCTACCAGGGTAATCCTTTTTCCTGATAGCAGTTTTTCCAGATCAATATCTCCTTTTTCCTTCTTGACCTTATATTCCGAGTCATCAAGCAATGTATAGTGAATCTTCTTGCCAAACTCATCCTCCAGGGCCTTCAGGCTTGCTCCGATATTATTGGACGTTGCACCGATTATGAAAAGGTCAACTGTGCCCACATCCTCGCTCTCTGCATATGGACCGTAAAGAAATGCTGCCTTTGCGCCGGATTTTCTGGCCAATGTCTTTAAAGCGCCGGGCAGACCGAGAGATTTGGCAATGAGGTTCTTGAGTTCTGAAAACAGATGAGACGTCTTGTTAGCCTGAAAGTATTTCAGATTAGCAACCTTATGGCTGAACACTATACCCATCTTTTCGAGGTTATCGAGTTCTCTCTTGACACCGGATGGATTCTTTCTTATGAGGGTTGCTATTTCCCTGACATAGAACTTTTCATCAGGGCTGTTTAAAAGAAGGGCCAGCACGTCAGCTCTTATAGTTGATGAGAAGAGCATCTTTAGGGTCTCTCCTGTTGGCTGTTTTACCATCTTGCATTATGTTATATCATAACAATTCAGGTTTGTCAACAAAAAAATCAATATTTTATACAAACCTCTATTTTTTTAATTCGTTAGCTAAAGTAACAGTCAACGACCAATCCGTTAATGAATACAGAAACACACATAAGGCATAAGGATTGATGCAGTTGCCAATACAGTACACTTAGTTGCATATACAAGAAACTTAGTAATTGATACAGAAGAGCAGATTAATGCGAACTTTGATGCTGTACGCGGAACAATCGCATACAAACATGTGAAATACTATATATAGTGGCCGCTGATAAGCCGCATACAAGTTGCGAAATATCTAAACTTTAAACTTTAGGT
>CAKKPR010000028.1:7135-18537 GCA_919901705.1 Thermodesulfovibrionales bacterium
CTCTTGAAAATAAGGCAGGCGTTTGTCCCGCCGAAGCCGAAGGAATTCGACATCACACAGTTCACTTCCATCTTCCTTGCCTTGTTAGGCACATAATCAAGGTCGCACTGCGGGTCAGGATTATCAAGATTTATTGTCGGAGGCACAATATTATCCCTCATGCACAGGACGCTTATGACAGCCTCCACGCCTCCTGCAGCGCCAAGCAAATGGCCTGTCATGGACTTTGTCGAACTCATTGCAACTTTATAGGCATGTTCCTTAAAAACCGTTTTTACAGCAATGCTTTCGAGTTCATCACCATATTTCGTGGATGTGCCATGGGCATTTATGTAGTCAATATCTGACGGCTTAACACCTCCGTCTTTAAAAGCCATTGTCATGCACCGCGCTGCGCCCTCGCCTTCCGGCGCAGGTGAAGTTATGTGATATGCATCTGACGTCATTCCATATCCGACAACTTCTGCCTGTATCTTTGCGCCTCTTGCAAGTGCGCTTTCGAGGCTCTCAAGCACCATAATGCCGGAGCCCTCTCCCATTACAAAACCGTCTCTGTCCCTGTCAAAAGGCCTGCTTGCCTTTTCAGGTTCATTGTTTCGTGTCGAAAGAGCCTTCATTGCATTGAAACCGCCTATGCCCAATGGAGTTATGACTGATTCAGAGCCTCCTGCAATCATTGCCTCGGCATCACCCCGCTGAATCATCTTAAAGGCATCTCCGATTGCATGGCTTCCTGAGGCACATGCAGTTGCCACTGCAGAATTCGGGCCTTTAGCGCCAAATCTTATAGATACCTGACCGGCTGCAAGGTTTATTATCAGCATAGGGATAAAGAAAGGCGTGATCCTTCTGGGGCCTCTTTCAAGCAGGACAGAATGATAATGCTCAATAGCAGGCAGCCCGCCAATGCCTGAACCGATTATAACTCCGACCTTTTCAGTATTGGCCTCCGTTACCTTTAAACCCGAATCCTTCATCGCCATATCCGAAGCTGCAATAGCGAGATGGATAAAACGGTCCATCTTCTTTACTTCTTTAGGCTCTATGTAGTCTTCAGGGTTAAAGCCCTCTATCTCGCCTGCTATCTGCGTTGCAAATGCTGAAGAGTCAAAGTGGGTAAGCCTTCTGACGCCTGACCTGCCTTCAATAAGTCCTTCCCAGCTTTTTTCGACTCCAATCCCGAGAGGCGTGACAATCCCCACCCCTGTTACAACAACTCTCTTTTTTCCCATCAAGGCTTTTTGCTGTTAATATATGCTATTGCGTCTTTTACCTTGGTTATCTTCTCAGCATCTTCATCGGGTATCTCTATATTGAAAGCCTCTTCAAATGCCATTACAAGTTCAACAGTATCCAGAGAGTCCGCACCGAGATCCTCAACAAAAGATGCCTCGGGCGTCACCTCAGCAGAATTAACCCCGAGCTGTTTTGATATAATCTCTTTTACTTTTTCGTCAACCATTACTTACCTCCGTTTTATTAGTGATTAGTGCCAGTGATTAGTGTCAGTGAAGAAAAAGTGACAGTGAATAGTATCAGTAAAGAAACACTGACACTGAACACAGACACCGACACTATTTTACATATACATTCCTCCATTGACATGTATTACCTGTCCCGTTATATACCCTGCCTCCGGCGATGCAAGAAAAACAACGGCATTTGCAACATCATCGGGCGTGCCGAACCTCCCTAACGGGATTGCCCTCTTCATCTCATCCTTAACGTTTTCAGGGAGGGCATCAGTCATCGCAGTTGTTATGAAGCCGGGGGCAACGGCATTTGCAGTTATGCCTCTGCTTGCATATTCCTTTGCAGTAGTCTTTGTCAGGCCGACAATCCCTGCCTTTGACGCGCTGTAGTTTGCCTGTCCCGGATTTCCCATGAATGCAACAACAGATGCTATATTTATAATCCGTCCATATCTCTGCTTTGCCATTATCTTAATTGCCTCTTTCGAGCAAAGAAACACGCTCTTCAGATTAATGTTAATTACAGTATCCCAATCCTCTTCTTTCATCCTCATTATAAGGCCGTCCCTTGTTATGCCTGCATTATTTATGAGAATGTTTATTTTACCAAATTCTTTTGATATCTCTTCAAATATTTTAATTACCTCATCTGCTTTCGAAACATCGAGCTTAACCGGCATTGTCTTTACGCCAAGTTTTTCAAGCTCGGCAGCGGTATCTTTTGCCTGTTCAAGGCTGATATCGGCAATAACAAGATTAACGCCTTTTCTGGCAAGCGCATCTGCTATTGCCTTTCCAATACCACGCGCACCTCCTGTTACAACAGCAACCTGTTCCCTAAAGTCCATTTTTTCCTCCGGAAAAAAGTCGGCTATAATTTTAACAGAGAATTCTTATTATTTTCCAGTCTTTTCAGAAAAGACCCGTCTTTCCATTTATCAGGACAGAAAAGCAGAATCCTTGTTCACATGGAAATCTTATATTATTGGAAGTAAAAAAAACAAGCATTGCGGTGTGTTATAATTTATGGTATTAGTTTATATTAGTGCAATAATATAATTTTATGAATAAAAAAATAAAAAAAGCCATATTCCCCGCAGGGGGACTCGGGACCAGGTTCCTGCCTGCAACAAAGGCTTCGCCCAAAGAGATGCTGCCTATTGTTGATAAACCCATGATCCAGTATGCAATCGAAGAAGTAATGGCATGCAATATTAAAGAGTTCATAATAATCACGGGAAAATACAAGCGCTCCATAGAAGACCATTTTGATTCTGCATATGAGCTTGAAGAAAATCTCCGGAAACTCGACAAGAAAAAGCTCCTGGAGAAAATAACAAGACTCAATCACCTGAACTTTGCATACATCCGGCAGAAGGCAGCACTCGGGCTTGGACATGCAATCCTTTGCGTAAAGCCCTTTGTAAAGGACGAACCATTTGCAGTCCTTCTCAGTGATGATGTAATAGAACCTGAGGAGACGCTTCTTAAGGATATGATTAAACTTTATGAAAAACTTGAATGCCCGATACTGGCGCTCGAAGAAGTTCCCATGACAGACATACACAAGTATGGCGTAATAGAAGGAACAGATTTAGGCAACGGGCTGTATAAGATTAATAACCTCATTGAAAAACCTTCAAAAGAAAAGGCGCCTTCCAATCTCGCAATAATAGGAAGATATATTCTTACACCGGAGATATTCAGCACCCTTGAAAAACTGATGCCGGGCAGAGGAGGCGAAATACAACTTACAGATGCCCTGAGAGAACTTCTCAAAAAACAGAGCATTTACGGCTACCTCTTTAAAGGCAAAAGATACGATGCCGGAGACAAGCTGGGATATCTCAAGGCAACAGTTAACTTTGCGCTGAAAAATGCAGAGGTTTCAGAGGCATTCGGTAAATACTTGCTTGATATTGCACACATGTTAAAAAACAAAAAACATCATGAAGATAAAACACATTAAAAAATTCGGAATTCAACTTGAGATCCCTGAAAAAGTCCTTTTTGGCTGTCATTGCGAGGAGCGTAAGCGACGTGGCAATCTCTAACACGCTGATTTATATAAAGGCGAGATTGCGGAGTTTATCCCGAGCGATAAAATCGAGATTGCTTCGCCTTCGGCTCGCAATGACAAGCGAGGGACCTGCTCGCAATGACAATTTGTGAGGGTTTTTCAGCAGTCTCAACTTTTACTAAAATTGTTATAAAATAAAGTTAGGAGCTTAGAATGGCAAATCTTGCAGAAAAAGAAGAGAAAGAGATTGAGATACCTGATAGCCTTCCCGTGCTTCCCGTAAGAGATATCGTTGTCTTCCCTTATATGATATTGCCTCTCTTTGTTGGAAGAGATATGTCTATAAAGGCTATAGAACATTCATTGAGCACAAACAAGATGGTCATGCTTCTTACGCAAAAGGACCTTAATGCAGAGAATCCGATACCTGATGAACTGTATTCTATCGGCACTGTGGGACTTATAATGCGGATGCTGAAACTTCCTGATGGAAGGGTCAAGGTACTTGTGCAGGGCCTTGCCAAGGCAAGGGCAGTAAAGTTTTCTCAGGAGGAGCCATTCTTTACAGCAGGCATAGAAAAAATATTTGATAAGAAGCCGGAAGAAATAACAATTGAGATAGAAGCCATAATGAGAAGTGTAAGGGAACAGATAGACAAGGCAGTCTCTCTCGGCAAAACAATCCTCCCTGATATAATGATCGTTATCGAAAACCTCGACGATCCTGGAAAACTTGCCGACCTTATTGCGTCAAACATAGGTCTGAAGACAGAGCAGGCCCAGGCAGTGCTTGAGATAACAGACAATGTTAAGCGATTAAAAAAAGTCAGCGAGATAATGAACAGGGAGATAGAGCTTCTGACCGTCCAGCAGAAGATTCAGACAGAAGTAAGGGGTGAAATAGACAAGAACCAGAGGGAATATTTCCTCAGAGAACAGTTAAAGGCTATACAGAAAGAGCTTGGCGATATAGATGAGCGCTCAGAAGAGATAAAGGAATTCAAGAAAAAGATTTTGGAAGTAAAGATGCCGGAAAAAGTCCAGAAGGAGGCGGAAAAGCAGCTCAAGCGTCTCGAAAAGATGCATCCTGACAGCGCTGAAGCCGGAACAGTCAGGACATACCTTGAATGGATGGTTGAGGTTCCGTGGTCCAAATCAACTAAAGACAGCCTGGATATAAAGGCAGCCCAAAAGGTGCTTGACGATGACCACTATGATCTCGAAAAGGTAAAAGAACGCATTCTGGAATATCTCAGCGTAAGAAAATTGAAAAAAGAAAAAATGAAGGGCCCGATACTCTGCTTCATAGGCCCTCCCGGGGTCGGCAAGACATCTTTGGGAAAATCAATAGCAAGGTCCTTGGGAAGAGAATTTGTCCGCATGTCTTTGGGCGGGGTAAGAGATGAAGCAGAAATAAGAGGACATAGAAGGACATATGTTGGAGCGCTGCCCGGCAGAATAATACAGGGAATAAAGACTGCAGGCACAAACAACCCCGTTTTCATGCTCGATGAAATAGACAAGGTAGGCACGGATTTCAGGGGTGACCCCTCATCCGCTCTACTTGAGGTTCTCGACCCTGAACAGAATAATACATTTGTTGACCATTACCTCACAGTGCCATTTGACCTTTCAAGGGTAATGTTTATCACAACAGGGAACCTTGTCGACACAATACCAAGCCCTTTGCGGGACAGGATGGAAATAATTCATCTTTCCGGATACACAACAGAGGAGAAGCTTGGGATCGCAAAAAACTATCTTATCCCTAAACAGCTCGAAGAGCACGGCATAACAAATAAGATACTGAAGATAACGGATCCTGCTGTTTTAATGACAATATCCCAGTATACGAGGGAGGCAGGCGTCAGAAACCTTGAAAGGGAGATAGCCAATCTGTGCAGAAAGGTTGCGAAAAAAATAGCAGACGGCAAACAGAAAATATTCGCCATAAACGCCAAAAATCTTCACAGGTTTCTTGGTGTTCCAAAATACCTGCCTGAAGAGGAGATGGAAAAAGATGAGGTTGGTGTTGCAACCGGCCTTGCCTGGACAGAGTCGGGAGGCGACATAATCTATGTTGAAGCAACAACCATGAAGGGCAAGGGCAGTCTCACGCTAACAGGACAGCTCGGAGACGTTATGAAGGAGTCTGCACAGGCAGCTTTAAGCTATGTCCGCTCAAAGGCTAAGTCACTTGGGATAAAGGATGAGGTATTCTCAAAAATAGATATTCACATACATG
This sequence comes from Thermodesulfovibrionales bacterium, assembly GCA_919901705.1. Taxonomy (GTDB): domain Bacteria; phylum Nitrospirota; class Thermodesulfovibrionia; order Thermodesulfovibrionales; family UBA1546; genus SCSY01. Next base: position 12,873 of record CAKKPR010000028.1, read on the forward strand.
TCCCTGCAGGCGCAACACCCAAGGATGGTCCCTCGGCAGGTATAACAATGGCAACATCCATTGCATCTGCACTCACAGGGAAACCTGTAAAAAAGGATGTTGCAATGACAGGTGAGGTCACCTTAAGAGGCAGGGTTCTTCCAATAGGCGGACTCAAGGAAAAAGCGCTCGCTGCAAAAAGAATGGGCATCAAAGTGGTAATTGTGCCAAAAAGAAATAAAAAAGACCTCGAAGATATTCCCAAGTATGTTAAGAAGGATATGGAGTTTATCTTCGCAGATACAATGAACGATGTGCTCAAGGCAGCGCTTAAAACTAAAAAGAAAACAAAGAAGTGAATAGTTTTTTAACTAACAAAAACGCAATAAATCCTTTTACATTGTCATTGCGAGCGACCAACGGGAGCGTGGCAATCTCACTTGTAGCTATGAGATTGCTTCGTCGTTTCACTCCTCGCAATGACACCTTACTTATTGCATTTGTATTAAATATACTATCCACTGACAGCCAATAACTGACATGCAGCTTTCTGATATTGGAGAGCTTTCTCTCTTAGAAACAATCCGCAAGAGGTTTGCCTATAAATCCAGAGGTATTATTGTCGGCATAGGCGATGATGCAGCCGTAATAAAACCCCGGGGTAAAAAACTCCTTATCACCACTGATATGATGGTTGAAAGAGTGCACTTTGATTTAAGCTTTACAACACCTTACCAGCTTGGATTCAAACTCGTCTCTGTAAACGTAAGTGACATCTATGCAATGGGGGGGATACCTCATTACCTTTTGCTTGATATTGCAATGAATAAAACAACAGAGGAATCATTTGTTAATAGTTTTTTTGACGGTATTCAGGATGCCATAAAGTTATATGGGATATCGCTTATTGGCGGAGACATCTCTTCTTCAAAAAATGACATGGTTGCAGCTGCATCTCTCATAGGATACGCAGAAATACCTGTAAAGCGTTCAGGTGCAAAACCAGGGGATAAAATATATGTAACAGGCAGCCTCGGAGACTCTGCATGCGGACTGGAATTACTTAAGAGGATAAAACAACCGTTTCATATCAAAAGAACGATGCAAGATGCAGGATGCAGGATACAGGATAAAAAAGATCGTGAATCATGTATCATGAATCGTGCATCTAAGCAACACCTGAAATCCAAACTTTCAAAAATAGGACTCACATGGAACACTATCGCGCCGCTGTTGAAAAGACACCTCATGCCGGAGGCAAGAAACCCCAAAAATTTTGTCAGGCATGCCACAGCAATGCTTGACTTAAGCGATGGGTTGTTTATTGACTTATCAAGACTGTGCAATGAAAGCAAAGTCGGCGCAAGGATTTACATGGAGCATATTCCTCTTTCCAGTCAGGCAAAAAAGGCATCATCAGCTTTAGGACTGGATTTATTTAAACTCGCCACTTCAGGCGGAGAAGATTATGAACTGCTCTTTACAGCGCCTCCTCACCCCCCCATCCCCCCCTTATTAAGGGGGGGCGTAGGGGGGGTAAAGATAACCTGTATAGGTGATATCACAAAAAAAGGCATGGTTGCAGTTGATAAATACGGAAAAGAATCAGCATTAAAAGCAGAGGGTTACCAACACTATGGGATTCAGAGATAGGCTCAGAGATATATTGAGTCTCAAAGACTCCCCTCACAGGCTGGCAATGGCATTTGCTGCCGGTATTTTCATAGGGATGTCTCCTCTGCTCGGACTCCACACAGTTCTTGGCCTTGCAATAGCATGGGCATTCAGATTAAACAGGATAGTCACTATTACAGGGGTATTCGTAACAAACCCATGGACTATTGTTCCAATTTATACTTTCAGCACTTATATTGGAGCAAAATGCCTCGGTATAAAAAATATAATTCCGGAAATAGACTGGGCACACATTACATTCACTTACCTTCTTCACGAGTTTAAACCTCTCCTTATGCCTTTTGTCTTAGGCACGTTGCTTGTTGGCTTTATCTCTGCGGTTATCGGATATTTCATCATCTACCACACAGTAAAAAAGGCTCATTCCCTTGGCAAATAAGATATCTGTCATAAGCCTGGGCTGTCCGAAAAATACGGTTGATTCTGATAACCTCACACGAAAACTTATCAGCAATGGATTCCTGTATCTTAATACCCCTGAGGATGCGGATTTCCTTCTCATCAACACATGCGGCTTTATTGAGGCTGCCAAAAAAGAATCAATTGAAGAAATACTCAAGCTTGCCAAAATAAAAAAGGGGTCTCGCCACGGCGAGTCGCCCCCGCACTCAGGCGGGTTCGCTGAGGAGAACGAGGCGACAAAAAAACTCATTGTATTCGGCTGTCTTGCAAAGAGATATAAAGATGAAATATTGAAGGAGATACCTGAAATAGACGCAATATTCGGAGTTGGAGAGGATGAAAAGATTGTTGAGTATTGCAAAAGTCAAAGAAAGATGCAAGATGCAGGATACATGATGCAGGATAAAAAAAATCGCGCATCGTGCATCGTGAATCATGAATCATTTTTTTTCAGTTCACCTTCTTACGCTTATCTCAAGATCTCTGAAGGTTGCAACAAAAGATGTTCATACTGCGTCATCCCCTCAATCAGGGGCAAATACAGAAGCATAAAACCCGATGAGATACTTAAAGAGGCAAAACGGTCTGTAAAAAGAGGGGCCAAAGAGCTTATCCTTGTTGGTCAGGACACCGCATGTTATGGTAAGGACCTCAATGGTTATGATATCTCAAAACTTCTGAAAGATATCTGTTCCTTAAAAGGTGATTTCTGGATAAGGCTGCTTTATGCCTACCCTGCTTCAATAAGTGAACCCCTCCTGAAAGTAATTGCAGAGGAGGATAAAATATGCAAGTATCTTGATATCCCCTTTCAGCATTCTGAGGACAGAATACTTAAATTGATGAAAAGAGGAGGCGCCAGAAAAGGATATCTGAACCTTATCAGAAAAATCAGAAGCACAATACCTGATATCGTCCTCAGAACAACTTTTATCATAGGCTTTCCATCTGAGACAGAAAAAGAATTTCATTCTCTTTTAGATTTCATAGATGAAGTAAAATTTGACAGGCTGGGCGTCTTTAAATACTCAAGAGAAGAAGGCACGCCTGCGGCAAAACTCAAGGGACAAATATCAGATATAATAAAAAACAGAAGGGTCAATGAGATAATAAAACATCAGGCATATATCTCTTTAGACGAAAACAAAAAACTTATCGGCAGACAATTTAAGGCCCTTATTGATGAGGTTACTAATGGGATAGCAATTGGAAGGCTGTATTCCCATGCGCCTGAAATAGACGGGGTTGTAATAATCGAAGAGGGGTCAAAGGGTTCATCCTTCGCAGTGCTACGGAGAATGGATCCAAGGGTCCAAGGGTCCAACACAGGCAGCTTCGTGACTGTTAAGATTACTGAGGCATTTGAATATGACTTGAAAGGTATTATTGCATGAAAAAGATTCCATGGCTTCATATAGTCTTATTTATTGCCACATTCCTCTCAACCCTTGCAGTGGGTGCGCTTCAAGTCCAGCCAATAGAAAATATAACTAAAGACCCATCAAAGATATTAAAAGGGCTGCCATTCTCGCTGACCCTGATGCTTATACTCCTCTGTCATGAACTCTCGCATTACATTGCCTCTAAAAAGCATCACATAAAAGCAACCCTGCCCTATTTCATCCCTGCCCCAACGCTTATCGGGACAATGGGCGCATTCATAAAAATGAAATCTCCTATCACAACCAGAATGGCGCTGATAGATATTGGCGCATCAGGACCCATAGCAGGTTTTATTATATCCCTGATAGCAACACTTATTGGCCTCCCATTATCACAAGTCATACTCACAAAAGGAATAAAGGGCAGCCTGGCCCTCGGTGACTCTCTGCTTTTTTCTCTGCTCTCGCGCCTTATCCTGGGAGAGATACCCGATTCATATGACGTCCTTTTGCACCCTATTGCATTTGCAGGCTGGATCGGTTTTTTTGTTACAGCATTAAATCTTATCCCTGTAGGACAGCTCGACGGAGGACATATTGCATATGCCATCATGGGAGAAAAACATATACATATATCAAAGGTCCTTGTGCCGGTACTGATAGTACTCGGGTTTTTTCTGTGGGAAGGCTGGATTATATGGGGAGTGCTGCTGTTAATACTGGGACTGCGGCATCCGCCTGTTTTGTACTGGGAAACACCGTTAGACAAAAACAGAAGGTCTATCGGCTGGATTACAGCAATAATTTTTATTATTACATTCATACCGATGCCGTTTAAAGTGGCAATGTAAACCCCTTTAGAATGGCGAAGGCCTTCTAAGAGGCTTCTTTTTTCTGTCATTGCGAGCGAAGCGTGGCAATCTCGCATTTAATAAAATCAATGGGTTAGAGATTGCTTCGTCGTCCCGAAGGCTTTCGGGACTCCTCGCAATGACAACTTTTTTCTGGCGTTGACCATACTAAATCCTTGCTAACCGGGTTTATTTCCTGTGAGGATTTTGATTATCTGTATTGCCTGCTGGATGGTTTCCGGCGATTGTTTCTTAAGGAGTTGCTGCGCCTCATAAAGGCGCCCTGTTTTTATATCGAAATCAAGGAGGTGAGATAGCGTGGTGTTCAGCATTTTTGCCATCTGATACAAGGTCTTAAGGGTTGGCAACTGTTTACCCCGTTCTATCTTGCCTATATAGTCTACGCTTAACCCGCAGAGTTCTGCAAATTTTTCCTGCGTGAGCTTTCTTTTTTTCCGTGCTTCCTTTATTCGCTGCCCTATTTTTCGCCCAAGAGTCACTTTTGCCACCTTTGACTATGATATGTCTTTTGAGGCGTTTAGATTAACAGACTATAAGAGCGTAAACTTATAAAAAAACTTGACTAATAGGGCGTATTTATTTATTATTTACCATGTCCTATCTGTCGGGGAGCTAAGAAAATAAACCGCATTATAGAAGGAGGGTGAAATGAAAGTTATATCGCTGCGAAGATATTTAGTGCTTCATGCACTTTTTATTTTTATCTTTGTCATGTCCAGCAATACCTTGTATGGAAGCAGCATTGTGGCAAAACCCGGTAAGCTTAAGACTTTTGTCCTACACATGCCTGAAAAGATTTTAGCAGGCGAAGGGATTGTTGTAACGATTAAGGCTCATGATGCATATGGCAATCTGATAAAGGACTTCGATAAAACCTCAAAAAAGGATTTTGAGGCAACTGTGTCAGGTTCGGCATATGTTCAACCTTCAATACTTAAGGCGTCCTCCTTTGTCGGCGGCGGGACAACAGTTACATTGACTGATAAGAAGGCAGAAAAGATTACCCTGTCAATATCGGAAACAGGAAGCGCCGGGACGATAGTTACAGAAAACATCACGGTTCTTCATAATAAGCTGAACCACTTTGCGGTAGAGGCGCCATCATCTGCAAAGGCAGGGGAGCGATTTGATGTTAAGATTATTGCCGAGGATATATTTAATAATACTGTAACCGATTATAAAAAAACCGAGGGCGTAAAAATAACATCCCGAGGAACAACAACTCTGGAGGTCCTGAGCGCGTCGCTTAACTTTAAAAATGGCGTTGCTATTGTCAGTGCGGTTGGGAAGAAGTCAGGCGAGACAGCAGTAGAAATCAATGACAGCCTTACCAAC
>CAKKPR010000029.1 GCA_919901705.1 Thermodesulfovibrionales bacterium
ACATGCTAAATTACCATAAAACCTGGAGGTTTATCAATTCCAAACCATGCAGCGCATCCTGCAATATGGCGCTCGATGAGGCGATTGCAGTTTCTGTCAGAAAAGGTGATTCACCGCCCACGCTGAGACTATACTCCTGGGACAAGCCGTCATTAAGCCTTGGCCGCTTTCAAAAGTCGTCTGATATTAATATTGAATATTGCAGGGCAAACCTGGTACAGATAGTAAAAAGGCCTACAGGAGGGAGGGCCATACTGCACGGCGATGAACTGACGTACAGTTTTTCTGTACGAACAGACCATGAACCCTTTTCCAAGGGCCTGCTTGACAGCTATAAAAAGATAAGCGCTGTTTTCAATCTCGCGCTTAATAAGCTCGGGATACAGGCTGAATCGAAAAAACACAGGGAAAAGGGCAGGGTCCTTGCGGGAAGCCCTTTATGTTTTCAGTCAAGTTCATTCGGAGAAATACTGATAGACAACAAAAAGGTTATCGGCTCAGCCCAGAAACGCTGGACAGACGGGCTTTTGCAGCAGGGGTCAATCCCGTATATTATTGATGAACCGGCAACAATGAAGGTATTCAGGCTTAAACCTTCTCAAAACATAAAAGAGTCAATGACAGGGCTGAAGGATATTATTCCTGATTTAAGCGATAAAGAATTCAGGGGTATTATAAAGCGTTCTTTTGAAGAAATATTTGATATAAAACTTATTCCGGCTCTTCCTTCTCAGGATGAGGAGGCGTTGGCCCGGAAACTTGAGGCTGAGAAATATCAGGTATTTGAGTAACCCATTCAGCTATGGGTTCTACTTTTAGTTCAGGCGACTGATCAGGCCGGACTTCTGTGGAGAAATAGTAGATAAATGTTGTGCAGATGATAACAAGCCCTAAATAGCTCTGGACTGTATAGGAGAAAAGCTGGTACGGGAGGGCGAGTATGGGGCCTGCTATTGGAATCAGGCTGAAAGGGGTACCGAGAAGGATAAGCAGAAAACTTGAAAGGATATATCCTCCGAAGGTAATGCAGTAAAGCCATAATGCATCAGGGTGATGATATAGATATCTTATCGTCTCTTTTGTTGCTTTCAACGGTCCCGTACCTTTAAAGACAACAGATGCCACGCCGTATAAAGTAAGGGCAATTGTGCAGGCAATAAGAATCAGCCCGACGCAGAATAATAACAGTGAAAAAAATATTCCGAGAAAAAGAGCAAGCGTTGCTTCATGCTCTTTTGCAATGGATATGATAGCTGCTATCCCGCCTCCAAATAAGCCAAGGATAAAGGCAACGCCGATAAAGATTACGCCAATAATTGTAGTGAACCCGACCAGGGGAAAGAAAAGCCGCTTGCCCTCTGAAAAGAATGTGTTCATGCTGAATCTTGTAGTGTTATCTTTCACAATCCGGCCCATCAGGCCTGCTGAGCCGCCAAAGACATATAACCCTATTGCCGCAATAAAAAACAGATAAATCATAAAACTGATTAAAAACACAACAAATAATCCCATATATCTGGATATAATTTCAGAAGGCTCTCTCATTGTTCCGATGAGGTCTTTGAGCCTGGTCAGTTCTGTCAGGTCAAGTCCAAACATAACAAAGGCAATAGCCAGAGGTATCCCGATAAACACGAAAAAGCCAATACAGCTTACAATCATCATGGCGACTTGAACCAGCACAAGCTGCCAGTTCTTATGAACAAGCCCGAAACTATTTTTTATAGCGTCGCTGTATGTCATAGGCTATAATTCTAACAATGATCAATGATATAGTCTACAATAAAATAATTACAAAAAAATGATTACCCTGATAAATCTAAAATGTAGCAAT
>CAKKPR010000030.1 GCA_919901705.1 Thermodesulfovibrionales bacterium
CTCCAAGATATGAATTGAGAACGCCTGTGGAATATTCAACCCCTCCATTTGCAGCTTCATAAACAGTGCTGAATTGCCTGTTAATAATATTTGTCTGGAATCCCTTAGTGAAGAGATAGGTCAGGCTTGAAATCAGCATCAGCACAACAACTGTTATAATTAGGGCTGTTACTAAGGCTATTCCAGATTCTTTAGAGTTATTGTCTGTTCTAATTTTCTCCATTTATAATCCGTTTGACTGGTTAAATCTACGGCAACCTCTAACGAAGCGCCTGTGCTGTTACGCAGTCCTTCAAAAAGTGTTATGGTTGCCGGGCTTGAGATATCTCTTTTCATACTGCTCTGCACAACGAGCCCGACTTTAATTAATCTCAGTTTTGAAGTTCCGCAGTTTGTTCCTGTCTGCCATGTTAAGTTGCCGCTTGAACTGATACAGCCGAACCGATAATTTAAGCTGCCGGTGCGTACACAATCAAGCATAGGCAAAGTATTAGCCCCGGTAGAGCCTGCTACTGTAGCGACACGTCTGCCGAGTGTCTGTGTGCCCGTGGCGCATGTTGCAGGCGGAGTTGCCGGAGTATAGAGACGGTAAGTGGTTTCATAACATTCATAGGCTGTTGCCGGAATCCAGTAGGCAATGTTGCTCACGTAACTACTGCCAGCGCAATCGCCCGAGTTGGGCACAATGACATTGGAACTATTAACAGTTGGCGGAGTTGCGGGACCCACTCTGCTTTTGTCTGTAGTTCTTATCACCGTGAAGTCATTTCCCCCTGAACTTGCATACATGTTCGTTACAGCACAGGAAGCTCCAACATAACCCCATTTGCCTGCATATTGGTCATTTCCAGCAGCCGTGCTGTGAATAACAAGATCACTTCCTGAAACAGTAATACCGCAGGCACACTGGGTTGTACTTGTTGAACAGTCGTATTTGGGCACGCCAAAACCTGCTGTTTCTATCTCTTTAAGCAGGGGCCAGGCAACATTTATCACATCCATCTCTGTCTTTGCAGTTTTTCTCTCTGATGTTGCTTGTTTTAAAAAGGCATTGTAAACGGAATATATCATGCTGATTACTACTGAAAAAATAACAAGCGTAATCATCAGCTCAACAAGGGTAACGCCTTTTTTATTGGTGAATTGGTGAATTGGTGAATTGGTGAATTGGCCACCGCAGACACCTCGTCCCGACAAGTCGGGACTCGCCGAGGAGAGCCGGGGAAAGCGAAGCACCATTAACTTTTTAAAACTCTGATATCCCATCTCTATTCACCTATTTAGCTTTTACGGTTTATGCTTTATTTGCCTTTTGCCTATTCACCCATTCACCGATTCACCATCTTTATTCATTTCCCATTCACCTCTTGACCAGTTAACTTATTCGCCGATAACCGCTTCACTTTTTTTTCTTGCTATTCACCCATTCACCTATTTACCCATTCACCATTTAGTTTTATGATTCCGTCCCTATCGCCTTATCTACAACAATTGAAACGCTTTTGACTGTAGCTGTTCCTGCCCCAATCCTTCCCGGCAGTGCCGTTAAATCCGCGTCTGTCGGTTCCGGGTCAATCCAGTAAACTGTGATAAATATCTTTCTTCTGTCCGTGCTCGTTGTGCCGCATGGCATATATGTAACGCTCCATACGGCATAATATGTTGTATTCTTAATAGACCGTATGGGGTTGATGCTGTCATAGGTCGCTGTTGTTGCATTCGGATGGTCTATGGCTGAATTTGCAGCAGTTGTTATAGTTGAACTGGTCCTGCACGCATCAGTATCCCATGTTGTATTAGCACAGGCATTATTGTCGTAAAGATAGGGGGTGGTGCTGTCCAGCCTCGGATTGGTCAATAATGTCAAGTTAGTTCCCGCAGTTGAAACAAGATTAATCTGCGGCGTCCCGCTGCAAGTCACAGGCCGGATTGCATCTGTATCGCATCCCATAAGGGTCCCGCTTCCGGCATATCCAACGCATCTGCTGCTGCCTGATCTCGGCTGTATAAGACTGTTGTCATACATTCTTTGAAGCTTTTCAGCCACATCCATCAGCATTGCATAGGCGGTGTTATTTCTTTCAATGGAGAGGTTTGTCTGGATAATTGTGCTGGCCCATCCAAAAAACCCGAGCGAGACTATAAGGATAATAGTCGTTGCTATAATAAGTTCAATGAGAGTAAAACCATTTTTATTGGTGAATGGGTAAATCGGTGAATGGGCGAATACAGATGCATGATGCATGATGCACGATGCACGATTATCCTGCATCTTGTAT
>CAKKPR010000031.1 GCA_919901705.1 Thermodesulfovibrionales bacterium
CTATATTCTCAATTTACATAACACTTATAAAAACTGCCCTTGTCACGAGAAAAAAAGAGACTGACCGGAAATAAAAAATATAAAAAAAACAGAGACAAAATGTTATCATTAAACATGGCATAAGAAAGGAGTAATGCTATGCGCGTAATAGATATTCCACAAATTGAAAAACTAAGCATACCGGAAAAGATTCTTCTGGTCGAAGATATGTGGGATAACATCTCTTCTGAAGAATCTGCCATCCCGGTTCCGCAGAGCCACAAAACAGAACTGGACAAAAGGCTGGCAAGGCACAAATCCAAGCCTGGTAAACTTCTGTCTATTGATGAACTTCGGGAAAGAATAGCATCAAGGAAATGACATTTACCCTACGGTTTCTTCCTGAAGTTGAAGAAGATGCCATCAACGGTTATGTCTGGTATGAAACTAAATCCAAAGGACTCGGTGAAGACTTTCTTCGTATGTTTTATGCCTATGCAAATGAAATTACATGGAATCCCTTGCTTCACCCGAAAGCATATCAGGACTTTCGGCGTCGCCTCCTCAGGCGATTTCCATACGCTATCTATTTTACGATAGAAAAAAAGCAGGTTGTTGTATTCGGGCTCTTTCATTGCGCGCGCAATCCACAAGCTATAAATGCAGAACTCCAAAATAGAGGAGAATAAAGACCCCATAACAACCACTCGTGCGGCGGACGAATAGCCATCGCACAGTTTAATCGTTAAGCCTTGCCCTCCCCTTCCCTTTAAAAAGAAAAAGTGCAGTGGCCAACATAATGACCGATATTGCCAAAGGCACGGCAACAGGCGAGACCCACGGCGCAGGGATTAAAAACAGCACATCCATATCCATAAATGATTTGGGCCAGCCTGTCCAGATGCGGAGAAACACATAATAGAAAATGTCCCATATCCCGAAACACCATAAAAATGCAGCTGCCTTTTCTTTTAAATTTCTTCCTGCAAGCAGAGCAACACATATTAGCATTACAATCGTAGCAGCCTCTCTTGTCTGTTCCTCAAACAAGATATAGTTTTCCCCCAGAAAAACAGCAATCTTGTCCACAGACAATTCACTTAACCCTTCAAACGGGATAAGCCTTCTCAGGTAGATAACAACCATTGCCTCAACATAAGCCATGCCGATTGAATATAATGTAAGCCCAAAAAGTCTTAGCATTATGTCAGTCTATGCCATGCTCTTTGATTTTTTTCCACAATGTTACCCTGCTGACTCCGAGGTGCTTGGCAGTCAGGGTTTTGTTGCCTTTGTGCATCAAAAGTGCAGAACGTATTTTCTCCTTGCCAAGACGATTCTCATTGCCTTCCATGCCTTCAGGTTTTTTATTGTGGAAAACATATTCCGGCAGGTCTAGTACCTCGATGGTGCCGCCCTTGCAGGTTATTGCACTGTGTTCCAGGGCATTAATAAGCTGCCTCACATTTCCCGGCCAACTGTAATTCTCTATGATATCTATTGCCTCGGGACTTATTCTCTTTATCTCTTTAGTATTCACAACAGAAATTTTCTTCAGGTAGTGAAAGGCAAGAATAGGTATGTCTTCGCTTTTCTCCCTCAGCGGCGGAGTTTTGATAAAAATAGAATTGACCCGGTAAAGAAGATCTTCCCTGAATTTACCCTGAGCAACAAGTTTATATAAATCTTTATTTGTAGCTGATATAAGCCTGATATTCACAGGGATAGGCCTGTTTTCTCCAACACGCTCAACTACTTTCTCTTCAAGGACTCTCAGTAGTTTGGCCTGCATAATCAGAGGCATATCTCCTATTTCATCGAGAAAGATAGTCCCGTTATGCGCGGCCTCAAACCTTCCGGTCCGGTTACTTATGGCGCCGGTAAACGAACCTCTCTTGTGGCCGAATAGTTCGCTTTCAAGAAGATGTTCATTCAAAGACGCACAATTCAAGCTGATGAACGGCCCGTCTTTTCTCCGGCTGAGCGAATGGATTGCATTGGCAACAAGGTTTTTGCCGGTGCCGCTTTCACCGCAGATCAAAACAGGGGCCTCGCTCGTGGCAGCGTTCCGTATCTGTTCGTACAAATTCTGCATCAGAGCGCTTTTCCCGAGAAGCCCCATAAACCAGTATTCTTTTCTTAATTCCTGCCTTAGTTCTTCGAGTTCCAGTTCCTTCATATATAAGGAAGTAATATCTGTCATCGTCTCTACAGCGCCGATTATTTTATCATTCTCGTCCTTTAAGGTAACAGCGTTTTTTAGGAGATAGACTCCCCTCCCGTCCATGGCCCTTATACGGCATCTCTTGTTGCAGATGGCGCCGGTTTTGAAAAGATCGCAGCTTCTTTGTCTGCCTGATTCGGTTAAGACTACACAGGTATCGCTGTCGAGCATGGTACAAGATTTCCCCATTACTTCGTTTTTGCGATAACCTGTTATTTCTTCAGCAGCTTTATTGAAAAACAATATAATTCCTTCAGTATCTACAATCATGAGGCCGTCCCTCATGGTCTCAAAGACATCCATCAGGAATTTCGGATCTTTTAAAAATTTGTCTAACATAGCCATAGTGTCAAAAATTGAACCAAGTGTTAAGTTAAATTATCAATTGTTAATCAATGTTAATTAACATAAATTAACACTTTAACGCCTGATATAGCAATATAAAATTCACAAATTCAATTATCTATTTGATATTAAAGGATTTTTTAAATTAACTCTGGGCAGGCATAAGATATGCTTTAATATGCAACAAGCAATTGAAAAATGCAATACTTTTAGACGAAAGAGGGGAAAAATGAAAAAGGTATTGATTGCAGTAGATGATACAAAGGGTTCAAAGGCAGTGTTGGCTACTTTCCAGAATTTAGTCCAGCGACCTGAAGAGGTAATCCTTCTCCATGTAGAAAGACTTTTAGGAAGGTCATTAATGATCAATACGCTGGGAGAAGCAGATTTATCAATACTTAAAGAGGAACTTAAAGATACGGAATATAAAAAGGAACTGGACAGAAAGGCTGAAAAGATCCTCAACTATTACAAGAAGGAGTTGGAAGAGAGCGGTTCATTCAATATAAAGACCCTGCTAAGGGATGGGCTTCCTGCTGAAGACATCCTTAAGGTCGCAGCAGAAGAAGGTGTTGAACTCATAATTCTTGGCTACAGAGGGAAGGAGGGACTAAACAGGCTCATTACCGGCAGCGTTGCCAGAGATGTAGAAAAAAATGCAATGGTACCCGTACTCGCAGCAAAAAAACCGGTCACCTGTGAAGAATCTTACACGTGGAGAGACGCTTATTATGCAGTATCACTCTCTACAGTAATAATTTTAGCCATGTTTTTTTTGGGAATTATTTTTGAAAAGGTATTTTTACCTTAACAACTAAAGACAAAAAAGGAGAGAAAAATGAAAAAGATTTTGGTTGCAGTTGATAACACAAAAGGTTCAAAGGCTGTATTGGCAGTGTTCAGGAATTTAGTCCGGCCGCCTGAAGAGGTAGTCCTTCTCCATGTGGAAAAGCTTGAAGGACGGTCATTAATGATTGATATGCTCGGAGAAGCAGAGTTATCAACATTAAAAGAATCGCTGAAGGGTACAGAGTATAAAGAGGAACTGGACAGGAAGGCTGAAAAGATCCTCAGCTATTACAGGAAGGAGTTGGAAAACAGCGGCCTGATCAGTGTAAAGACAGTGATAAGGGATGGAATTCCCGCCGAAGAAATTCTCAAGGTTGCTGAAGAAGAAGGCGTTGACCTCATAGTCACGGGCTTTAATGAAAAACAGGGCATCCACAGACTAATAACCGGATGTGTAAGCAAGGAAGTGGAAAGAAATGCAACTGTGCCTGTGCTCGTAGCAAGAGATACGACAGACGAGAAAGCTTATGACTGGAAGGAAGCTGTTGCCAAGGCATAAAAATACTAAGAGGATAAAATTTTAAAACAACTAAAAAAGGAGAAAAAATGAAAAAGATTTTGATTGCAGTTGATAGTACAAATGATTCAAAGGGGATATTGTCGTTGTTTCGAAATCTAGTCTGGTCGCCCGAAAGCATAATCCTGCTTCATGTTGAACAATTGGAAGGTAATTCCATGATGACTGCCATGCTTGGGGACGCAGAACTCTCAACTTTAAAGGATGCATTGAAAGGCACAGAGTATAAAGAGGCTCTGGACAAAAAGGCAGAAAAAGTGCTGACGTATTATAAAAAGGAGATGGAAAACGGCGGTCTGGTAAATATTAAAACTGTTATAAGGGAAGGACATCCTTCGGAGGAAATCCTTAAGGTTTCGGAAGAAGAAGGGGTTGACCTCATAATTGTAGGCTGTAGCGGAAAGTCACGGATGCGGAAGCTTGTAACCGGATGCGCATCCAGAGAAGTAGAGAAAAACGCGAAGATGCCTGTACTCATAACGAAAGGAAACGGATGCGGTGACCATGCACATCTTTGGAGCGGGAGGGAAGCATATGCCATTCGGTAGTGTTGTCTCGGCATTGACGGCAGTAATTCTTGGGCTGACCCTGGGATTTATCCTGCAAAAAGGGCGTTTCTGCCTTAACTCTGCATTCAGGGACATCATATTTATAAAAGACCTCACGCTTTTCAGATCCTACCTGCTATGTGTGGTGGTAGCTGTAATCGGCACGAATTTTCTGGAAGACGCAGGCCTCATAATGACTTTTGATCAGGAAGCAGGCCGCTTTGTTTCAACCGGATTGTTGCGCCAGAATTTTGTGCCGGTTGCCAATATCCTCGGTGGTTTCCTGTTCGGATTGGGAATAGTGCTTGCGGGTGGATGTGCAAGCGGGATTGTTTACAGGCTCGGAGAAGGACAGATGGCAGCTTTAGTTGCAATCGTCGGGTTCTTTTTTGGTGTCGCAATGACTACAGACGGGATATTGAGCCCGGTTCGTGAATTTTTGAAGAGTTTCAATGTTGAGATCTTTGGAAAAACGAATCCTGCCATATGGGATCTCTTCGGTGGCAGTCCTGCGGCAAAATGGATTACTATCGCAGTTTTCTCCATCGCGTTATTAATCTTTATATTTAAGGGAAAACCGACTTTCGGAATAGTCAGGAATGGCTATACATGGGGACTGACCGGAGTTCTGATCGGCTTATTGACCATATTGGCCTGGGAGGTATCATCTTTCTTCGGGGGTGTCCCAAGAGGCCTTGCCATAACAACTCCATTGAGGGAATTCTTCTATACCGTGCTTACCAACAGTTCCCATTCTCCATACCAGGAATTCAGTTTTCTGGGGATATTCAAAGGCACTTGGGGCGTATTCTTTATCTTTGCCATTCCGCTTGGTGCGGCTCTCAGCGCAGTAGCCCTCAAGGAATTCAAGTGGAAAATCCCACCGGCAAAGGAAGTCCTTACAGTATTCTTTGGAAGTATCCTTATGGGAATAGGCGCGGTTATTGCCGGAGGCTGCAACCTCGGTCACGGCGTTACGGGTATGTCAACGATGTCCGTTGCCAGTTTGGTGGCTATCACTTCAATTGTCCTCGGTAACTGGGCAATGGTTTATTATAAGTTTATGAGAGATACTGAATAGTGTTTCCACAGCTCGGGGCCGCATTAATGCGGCCCCCCTCTTTTTTTTAAAAAAAACTTAGCATTTAAGCCTATCAATCTTAAGGGAAAGGCATTGTATTTGAGCGGATTTATTTTGCCGATAGCCCATAAAAAAGGTCGTTCCTGTCCCGTTGTCATTCCCGCTTGTCGGGAATCCTTCTTTCAACCTCTGCTGATTCGCTAAGGAGAAAAAAAGATTCTGGACGAGCCAGAATGACAAACAAGAGGCCGGAGCGCAGCGAGTTTAAATTCATTTACCTATATTCCATCCCCTCAACCTTTATCTTCCCTACCACAGAAAGTATCTGCGCTTGTTTATCAATATCCCCTGTGATAAGCCTTATATGCGCTGCATCTGCAGGGAACTGGCCGAGTGTGGGGTCAACTGCAATCCATTGTTTAACAAATATCTCAGGCCATGCATGATAATAGAAAAATCCGTCTTTATACGTAAGGCCGAGTGCAATCCGTGTTGGAATCCCTGCTGCGCGGCCTAAGGCAGTATAAAGCGTTGTATGTTCATTGCAGTCACCTCTTCTTGTCTTCAGTACCTCTGTTGCCATTGGAATCGTTATTGCCGGCACTTTTTCAATATTTTTATATACCCATTCATAAATCAGCCTTGCTGCCTTCAGCTTATCCTTTTCATATTTTACAATCTCTTTTGCCATCGAGACAATCTGGGGATTCTTTGACTGGATAAACATAGTTTCCTTCAGGTATTCATCGAGAGACTTTAAATTTTGAATTTTGAACTTTGAATCTTGAATTTCTTCTTTCCTTATCTCCAGCATATTACCTTTTAAATGCTGCCTCCCTCCCTCCAATTCAAGCCCTTTGAAATCAATCCCTGAAAGCATCACCTTGAGATAATTAGTATCATGAGGAAGTTTTAAATTAAAAGGCACTGCAACCTGTGCTATGAAGTCCAGGGATGGCCTCTCAATCTGCACTGCGTTTTCTTTAGCTTCTTTGATGAGGGTAAATCCCATCGGGCTTTCTTCTCTAAGGACTTCACCTTTTTCCGTAAGCCACATAAAAAATTCCGTGCCCTTAAACTCACCCTTTACTTTAAAGGCATCCTGCTTTATGCCCATGGCAGTAATCGGTCCTTTGCCTGTGACTTCTATAAACATATTTTCCTGCGTAAGAGTTGCCGGATCAATTATTGCCATAGTGAATTTCTTGCCGGTTTTTAGCCCCTGTTTAAGAATATCAGGGATAACGGAAAGGTTTAGCGATAGAGAATCCTTTAAACGGATAACCTTCTCTGATTTTGCTCCCGGAGTCTCTATTTCCACATTAAGATTTTTATCCTCGACCCTGCCCCTGATTATCATATTCGCATCTGATTTGAGCGTAAAATCAAAAGATTTAAGCCTCAAACCGGAGTCCAGAAAGGCATTGGTTATGGTCTCTATTTCCTTCTGGGTATCCATAACATTAAGCCTCATTTTCAACAGTTCAGAGACCTTGTATCCTTCGTCCTTTTTTTCTATCTTCCTGCCGGCATACCCTATCTTTTCTCCCTTATAATAAACCCCCATCCATTGCTCCTCAAGTAATTCATCAGGAATAACAGTCTTGTATGCAGCAGGCGCTATATTCTGGTTTAATCCGTAATGCCTGAATAAAAGAACAGCCATTGTGACAAACCAGAAAATAAAAATTCCTGCATATGAGATTTTTCTGCCTGAAATAGTCATCATGCTTATATGCAATTTTAGCTTAAAGAATACAAATTAAGGAAGAACCTGAAATTAAAAATACAGGTTGCAAAGCATTTCATTTACTGCTACACTTTTTTTAAAAATCAGCTCTTAATCTACAAACTTTCAAGAAGGAGGTTCTTATGGAAGGTAAAGGTATTAATTTCGCTGCATTTCCGCAGACTGCAATTAAGGTTCTGACAGCTCCTGCTGCTTTTTTCAGGGAGATGCCAAAGACAGGGGGATTTGTTGAGCCGCTTGTTTTTGCAGTAGTTATGGGTGTAATTGCCGGTCTTATACAGTCAGTGATTAGCATACTTGGCCTTAATGTAGCGGCAGGAATGGCTACGGGTGTTGCATCCATAGTTATCATGCCAATTATGATAGCCATAGTTGGTTTTGTCGGCGCTGCGATACTCTTCGTGATATGGAAACTCATGGGCTCACAGGAGTCATATGAAACAGCCTACAGATGCGGAGCATATATCTCGGCATTTGCGCCGATAGCTGCAGTTCTCAGCATCATCCCTTATTTAGGGGGCGTAGCAGGCATTGTGGCCTATACTTTCTTTCTCGTTGCTGCGAGCATAGAGGTTCACAAAATCCCTTCCCAAAAGGCATGGCTCGTATTCGGCATCATTGGCGCGATACTGATACTCCTCAGTATAACAGGACAGATGGCAGCAAAGAAGATACAGGAAAGTGCCTCCAAGATGCCGCAGATGACTGAAGAGCAACAAAAACAGATTAAAGAAGCTGCAAAGAAGATGCAGGAAAGCGCCTCAAAGATGCCTCAGGGCGGACAGATGACTGAAGAACAGCAAAAGCAGATGGAAGAGGCTGCGAAGAAGATGGAAGAGGCAATGAAAAATATGCCTCAGAAACAAGAGAAAGAATAATAAATATATTACTGGCGATAGTCCACCCCTCTGTGTCCCCCCTTACCAAGGGGGGAATTTAAGGGGGGTCGAGGCAAAATACCTCGGAGTCCCGGTCTTATCGGGACGAGAATGAGCGAAAGACTTATACTATTGCCGACTAAAAGTTTTATTTCCTTATCAGATAACTATTTTGTTCCGTTTCTCGCCTCATATCTTTTATAATCTACCATGAGATTTATCGCAGACCTTCACATGCACTCGAAATATTCCCGCGCAACAAGCCCTGACATGACCCCTGAAAACCTCTGGAAATGGTCACAGTTAAAAGGGATAACGGTTATCGGAACAGGTGATTTTACGCATCCGGAATGGCTCAGTGAGTTAAAGGAAAAACTGGAAGACTGCGGGAATGGTTTATTTAAATTAAAAGAAAAATACAGGCATGATGGTATCCCTGCCTCATGCATCTCCGACATATACTTTATGCTCACCGCAGAGATAAGCTGCATTTACAGCAAAAATGGCAGAGTGAGAAAGATACACAGCATTCTTTTAGCCCCTGACTTTACTGTTGCGGGAAAGATTAACGCTAAGCTTTCAAAGATAGGGAATCTCTCGGCTGATGGGAGACCTATTCTCGGACTCGATGCAAAGAAACTCCTCAAGATAGTCCTCGATGCATCTGATAAGACAATGCTCATTCCTGCACATGCATGGACACCCCATTTTTCCGTGTTCGGCGCTGCCTCAGGTTTTGATTCGCTGGAGGAATGTTTTGAGGAATTGACGCCAAATATTTATGCGATAGAGACGGGGCTTTCATCTGACCCGAAAATGAACTGGAGGCTTTCAGCCCTTGACAGGATAACGCTCACATCACATTCTGATGCCCATTCACCTCCGAAGATTGGAAGAGAGGCAAATATACTTGATACTGAAATATCATATACGTCAATAACTAATGCAATTAAAAAGAAAGGCGGCTTCATCGGCACAATAGAATTCTTTCCTGAGGAAGGCAAATATCACTATGACGGCCACAGGATGTGCGAGGTAAGCCTGTCGCCTGAGGAGACGATAAAAAATAATTACCTCTGCCCTGTATGCGGGAAAAAGGTGACTATCGGAGTCATGCACAGAGTAGCAAAGCTTGCCGACAGAAAAGACGGTTTCAGGCCAAAAGATGCGCCTGTTTTTTATTCAGCAATTCCGCTTCAGGAAATTATCTCAGAGACTCTGAAGGTAGGCGTAAGCAGCAAGGCTGTTCAAAAAGAGTATTTCAATCTCCTCGAAAAACTCGGCAATGAATTCAAAATATTGCTGGACACTTCAATAGAAGATATCGAAAAAGCCGGTAATCCTCAAATCGCAGAGGCGATATCGAGAATGAGAAAAGGCAAAGTTCATATCGCGCCCGGTTTTGACGGTGAATATGGAAAGATAAAGATATTTGAAGAGGTAGAAAGAAAAAAAATAAAAGGACAGGCAAAGCTGTTTTGACTAAGTGGTTAC
>CAKKPR010000032.1 GCA_919901705.1 Thermodesulfovibrionales bacterium
ATGAGATTTTCAAAGATGTTCATACCAACCTTGAGAGAGGCCCCGGCTGATGCGGAGGCAATCAGCCATATAATGATGCTCAGGGCCGGCTTTGTGAGGCAGCTGGCTGCTGGTTTGTATATATTCCTTCCTTTGGGATGGAGGGTGCTTGATAAGATAAATGCTGTTCTTAAAGAGGAGATGGAGGCAATAGGCAGCCAGGAAATCTCTATGCCGATTCTTCATCCTGCAGAGGTATGGCAGCAGACAGGAAGATGGGATGTCATAGGCGATGAGATGTTCAGGCTTAAAGACAGGACAGGCCGCGACATGTGCCTTGGGATGACGCATGAGGAGATAATGACATGGCTTGCGTCAAAAGAGATACGCTCATACAGGGACCTTCCGCAGGTATGGTATCAGATACAGACAAAGTTGAGGGATGAGGCGAGGCCGAAAAGCGGTGTATTGCGCACACGTGAGTTCATAATGAAGGACAGCTACAGTTTTGATGCAAACGAAGAAGGCCTTGAAAAAAACTATCAGCTCCATGCAGGTGCATATCATAAGATATTTAAAAGATGCGGCTTAAAATTCTATCAGGTTGAATCAGACCCCGGAATGATGGGAGGCGCAGTCTCTCATGAATTCATGGCGCCAAGCCCTGCCGGAGAGGATGAGGTGGCGCTCTGCGATAAATGCGGATATTCTGCAAATGTTGAGCTTGCCTTGTCAGTTCCATCAGAAATAAAATTTGAGGACTGGCCGTATGAGGAGGTGCATACGCCTGATAAACGAACAGTTCAGGAAGTCTCCGGTTTTTTTAAACTCAAACCGGCATATTTTATAAAGAGCATTCTTGTTATTGCAGAAAATACACCGGTACTTGCACTCGTGAGAGGAGACCAGGAACTTCATGAAAAGAAACTTGCGAAGATAATCGGCGCTCACAGGCCTGCGCAGAAGACAGAGGTAAAGGAGATTTTAGGGGTTGAGGCTGGTTTCATAGGGCCTATGAACCAGAAAGTGAGAATCATAGCGGATTCATGCCTTAAAGATGGTGTTTATGTAAGCGGCGCTAACAAACAGCATTACCATGCAAAAGGCATAAGGCCCGGAAAAGATTTTAGCGCTGAGTGGCATGACATACATCTTGCAAAGAGCGGAGATAAGTGCTCTAAGTGCGGGGCTGAATTAAAGATAGAAAAGTGCATCGAGATAGGGAACATCTTCAAGCTCGGCACAAAATACTCTGTGCCTTTGAAGGCAGTTTTTCTCGATGAAAACGGAAGTGAAAAGCCGATTATCATGGGAAGCTATGGAATAGGGCCGGCGCGCATTGCAGCAGCAGCAATAGAGCAGAACAATGACAAAGACGGAATCATCTGGCCCAAGCGCATCGCTCCTTTTGATGTCGAGATACTGCCTCTGAATATGAAGGATTCAATGACAGTTGAAATTGCCGAGAAGCTTTATAAAGACTT
>CAKKPR010000033.1 GCA_919901705.1 Thermodesulfovibrionales bacterium
ATTGTAGGTGAATCTTCTACTACAAGGATATTTGGCATTCTCCCCTTACCTCCTCGGCTTTTCTTTCAGAAGATCGAGGAAACTCTGTATTGTAGTCAATTTCCTCTCTGACTGAGTGTATAGTCTTGAAGAAAAAATAGCAGTAGCAGCATGCCCCGCAAGCAGATTAAAAAGTTCATAGTCAATATTGGAAAATTTTTCCTTTTGTGCCAGGAGTGAATAGATAGCAATAACGCCTATTACATGTTCCTTGATCTTTAGAGGGATTCCGACTATCGGCTCCTCTTCGGAACCATTACTCCTGTTATGAATGTGCTCTGAAAAATAACTTTCCCCTTCCTTTGCAACGGTGCCTATAATGCCTTCTCCGAATTTAACCTTGGGGACATTTGCTATAGACATGCCTTCTGTCGCAACAGGCACAAGCTCATTTGTCTTTTCTTCGATAAGAAGCACTGCAAACTTCTCAGCGCCTATAAGATTTATGACTATCTCGAGAACTATCCTGAGAACCTCATTAAAATCCAGAGTTGAATGCAGCTGGTAGCTTGCCACGTAAAGATTGGCAAGGTTGTTGTTCTCTTCTTCCACTTCTATATACTTTACTGCGAAATCCTTATTTTCCTCCTCGACCTGCCTGTATCTCTCCTTCAGGGAATTAAGTTCATCCACAGTTGTCTTTATCCTGTCTTCATAAAGCTTTATCTTTGCTTCGTCACCAGAACGCTCTATGGCATCTTCGAGCTGAGCAAGTCTGAATCGCAATTTTTCATTCTCTTTGAGAAGTTCCTGCGTAAACTCCTCCCCCTTCTTGAATATCTGCAGGAATTCATCAGCCTTCTTCGCAATATTTATTTCTCTTTCCATTAACCCTGTCCTCTCGGTTTCGAGTCGCAACGACTTTTAACAATTCTTATCAATTCTGAAGACACCTCAGGGAGAGGAAGCACGCTGTCCACCGCCCCTGTATTTATAACCTCAGCCGGCATGCCAAAAACCACTGCAGTTTCTTCCGACTCAGCTATAGTATAACCGCCTCTTGATTTAATTTCCAGTATTCCTTTTTTTCCGTCATTCCCCATCCCCGTAAGAACAACTCCCATGGTCTTACTGCCATAATGCTCTGCCGCAGATGTCATCATGATATCAACCGAAGGCACATACTTATCCTCAAACGTCGCCTCTCTGAGCAGTATATGACTTTTCTGCCCTTTCTTCCTTAGAGTCATGTGTAAACCGCCAGGGCATATAAATACCTTGCCTGGTTCCACGACGTCCCCATTTTCTGCCTCTTTTATCTTTATCTCTGAAAGCTTATCAAGCCTTTCAGCAAGTGGGCCCGTAAAACCCTTCGGCATATGCTGGCTTATCAAAACCGCAGCAGAAAAATCATGCGGAAGCCGTGTAAGAATTATCTGGAGCGCTGCAGGGCCTCCTGTTGATGTACCTATGGCCACAACATCTATTTCGCCTATCGAAGTTTCTGATGCAGCTGTGACCCCGGTTTCAACGTTCAGGAGTTTAAGATTTCTACTTAATTTATCCATGTTGAGGTTCTTGACGCCTCTTACTTTATTCAGAAGGTCTTTTTCTATCCCACGCAGTTCTGCGGACGCCCTTTGCGTAGGTTTTGCAATAAAATCAACAGCGCCTAATTCAAGAGCCTTGAACACCGTCTTTGTATCAGAATAAGAGCTAACCATTATCACAGGCGTAGGCTTCTCCTTCATAAGCCATCTTAAGAAACTGAAGCCATCCATCTCGGGCATCTCAAAATCAAGCGTAATCAGGTCAGGCCTGAGTCTCAGGGTCTTTGCCATGGCATCTATACCGTCAGAAGCTATTCCTATGACTTCAATGTTCTTGTCCGTTTCAAGCATCTTCTTTATTGTCTGCCTGCTATAGGCAGAATCGTCAACAACAAGAACTTTTATTCTTGAACCAAGAGTCATAATTTATCCTTTGTTCCCCCAGACCATTCTAACAAGGCTGTCATGAGACATCGTCATTGAAAGCTTTGGAGGTTTTTGATATACCATGTCATGCTTAAAGTGTTTGAGAGTAAAGGCAGTTGAGATATTCATCAATGATTCTGCATGCCCCAGCAGAAGATACCCGCCGTCTACCAGTCTGTCGTGGAAACTCTTAATAACTTTTTTCCTGGCTTCATGGTCAAAATATATCAAGACATTCCTGCACAATATCACATCCATATTACCCACAAACTTGATCTTGAACGGGTCAAGAAGATTAAGACAGCTGAAATTCACAAGCTGCTTTACATTGTCATTTATTTTGTACAAACTGTTCTCTTGCGTAAAATATTTTTCTACAAAATGTTCTTCCGTAGTCCTGAATGAATTCTTCCTGTATATGCCCCGCCTTGCATTCTGCAGCACCCTTTGATTTATATCGCTGCCGAGTATCTCGACGTCCCATCCAAAAAAATGGCCCTGCTCCAGGATCAGCATTGCAATAGTATAAGGCTCCTCTCCTGTAGAGCAGCCTGCACACCATATCCTTATCTTCCTCGTATCCCTGTTTGTATTTTTAAGCTCGGGCAGTATCTCTTCGCTTAGAGTCTTTAATTGACTCATCTCCCTGAAAAAATAAGTCTCATTAACAGTGAGGACGTCAACAATAAACAAAAATTCTTCATCTCTTTTTTTGTCATATAACAAAAGCCTGTAATAATCCCTGAAGTCGTTAAGGAGAAGGGTTTTTACTCTTTTTGACAGCCTTCTCTCCAAAAGATATTTTGAGCCGTCATCAAAATATATACCGCAGTAATCCCTTATCAGGTCCCGGAGAAGCCTGAACACATCATCCGATAACGGGAGTGTTTCTTCTCTCTCAAGCATCGAGACTTTCCTCTATGGCTTTTTTCACAATAGGGTCTTCCTCTTTATCCATCAGTCTCTCGAGTTCAATCTTCACCTTCCCGCCTAATCCGCCTGAGGCGGACATCCTCATGCCAAGGACTTCAACAGCTGCCATCCTTGTAGCCCAATCACTGTCTTTCAGGCAAGGCAAAAGATTATCCTCTATGTCTTCAAATGGCGCAAGCGCTTTTATGGCAGTCCTTTTTATCTCTTTATCCTGTGAAGAAAGCATCTTTACCAGTGCATTCCTGGCGCCTTCGCCGCCTATCCTGCTCAAGGCCTCTATAGTAGCGGTTATAACAAAGCCGTTTGTATCCGAAAGCAATCCGATAATTTGTCCTGCTGTATTTCTATCGCCCAACTCACCGAGCGCCTTTACCGCCGCCACCCTGACTGCATCATCAGGGTCAGCAAGCAAAAGGATCAAAGATTCTGATACCCTTTTTCCTTTAATCTTGCCGAGGCTCAACGCAGCAGAGGCCCTGATATCAGGGATTTCATCCGTAAGCGCAAGGGTCAGATATTTTACAGACTCCTCCGCTTTAATCATGGACAGCGCCTTAACTACGGCATTTCTTACATTGACGTCATCATCCTTTAGTGCAAAGCCAAGGGCCTGCACTGCCTCAACAGCCCCTATCTCACCAAGCAATAGTACAGAGTTTTTTCTGAGAAGAGGGTTTCTGTCACTGAGTGTTCTGATAAACTCATCAAGCGTAAGGCCTGACTTGAGGGCGGCAAGGGCGGTAACCGCAGCCTCTTGCACATCTTCGTAGACATCGGACAGGAGATTTTTAAGTGGCTTTATGGCCCTCACATCGCCTATATTGGCGATGGCGAGCGCTGCAAGTGTTCTCACGTGGCCGTCATCATCTGCCATCAGTTCTTCGAACAGGTCATAGAAAAGGGGCGATGCAATCTCACCGGCAACGCCGCATATGAACCGTCTCTGGTAAGGGCTTACTGTATCGAACAATGGTAAAATAACCCCGGGCTTCTCCTTCCCTATGAAGACCAAGGCCCTCTTCACATCCTCTGCCAAATCCTCTTCCAGAGAGAGTTCCAGCAAAGGAGCAAGCGCCCTTTCATCTTTCATAAGGCCGAGCAAAAGTATCGCGGAAATCCTTACATCAGGCTTATTGCTCCACGCATGAGATACAAGGACGTCGATAGCGCGCTCTCCGAAGAACTTTTTTATCTCCCCTGCAATAAGTTCTTCTTGGACCCCTCTGTGATAAAAATTCTTTATTGTCTTGACTGTCTCTTCCTGTATCGTCTTTGTCGCATCTTCAAGAAGCGGAACTATATGTTTAAGTGTCTCCGGCGCTGAGAATCTGCTGAGCGCCCTGAGCACAGGTTCTCTGAGAGTCTTTACAGAAAGTGTTTTAATAAGTGATGGGATAGCCCTGCTGTCACCTATCCGCCCCAGTGCATCAGCAGCAGGATATGCAGTCCACAGGTCACCGCTTTCGAGTATCTCTATAAGTGCGTTTACAACAGCAGGCTCTCCAATCTTTCCCAGGTGTTCAACAGCAGAGGCCCTGACGTTATCATCCTCATCCTTAAGCGCCTCGAGCATTAACGGCAGTGACTTCTTATCCCTGAATTCTCCAAGCACATCTATTATGAATTTCCTTACATCACGGTTCTCTGTATTAAACGCCTCGATTAAAAAAGATGTGACCTTCTTATCCAGCTTTATGAGTGTTTCTATCGCCGAATTTCTTGCGCCTGCATTATCATCAATATAAAGAAGCTTTATCAGTCCGCTGATATATGCCTCGATCGGATATTCCTCAAGAATGATATCGACCGCAGTTTTTCTAACCCTCCAGCTGACATCCTGCATCGCCTTAAGAAGCAGCGCTATAGAGGCCTCCGAAGGGTTGCCCCTTATTTTTTCAACGGCTTCTCTTCGTACTTCTACATCTTTATTATCAAGCAGTTTTTCCAGTGTTTGCATCTTTCTCCCCTATAAGTTCAGAGAGCCTTCTCTCTTCGGTCCGCTCCCAGGCGGATTCTCCGAGGAGAACGAGTCCGACGAGTCGGAAAGGATTATCTTCTCTTCTGAGGTAAGCAGCTTATCAAGGTTCAGGAGTATTATTATTTTGTCTTCTTTCTTGCCAAGCCCCGTAAGGTATTCTGTCTTTAAACCCCTGAATATGGACGGCGGAGCAGTTATGTCTTCCGGCTTCAGTGAGATTATCTCATCTATCTCATCCACCAGAAGGGCTATATTCCCGCCTTCACACCGCACAGTTATCATACGCCCTTTTTTTGCAGGTGTATGAACGCCGAAACGCAGCCTGAGGTCCAGCAGCGGTATCACCTCGCCCCTGACATTTATGACGCCTGAAAGAAAATCAGGAAGTTCAGGGAGAGAATAAATCTTCTGTGATTTCAGTATCTCGACAACCCTGTCGATACCAACACCGAAATTTTCGTCACCTATACTGAAAACAGCAAACTTTTCCATCTATCCCTCTTTTAAAAAAAATTAAAAATTCAAAACTCAAAATTCAAATTGCGTACTGTCATTCCTGCGGAAGCAGGAATCCAGAAAACAAAAAACTGGATTCCGCATCTCGAAGCGAGTCTTCGCGTAGAGTCGCTCCGACAAGTGCGGAATGACGAAAATTTAGCTTTTAATTTTGAATGACTCCATCTCCTTTTTGAGCAACTCAATTTCATCATGCAGCGTTGTTAATGAGAGAGATACATCTT
>CAKKPR010000034.1 GCA_919901705.1 Thermodesulfovibrionales bacterium
TGAGGGTATTACTGAAAGGCTTAAGATAAATTCTGTAAGGAAAGAGGGCAGCTAAAGTTTTGTGATCTTGACCTTTGATATTTTTTTGTCTTCCATCTCAAGTATAAGGAAACGCAGGTTGTGATACTTCACCTGTTCGCCTATCTTTGGAAGTCTTCTGAAGAGTCCGAATACAAAGCCGCCGATTGTATGAAAATCTGCACTGACGAGCTCAGAACCAACTAGTTCATTTACCTCATCAAGTCCTGTTGTCCCTGAGACCATGAATGTCCTTTCATCAATAATCTCAACCTCTTTTTCTGCCTCCATTGCCTCAAACTCATCCTGAAGACCTCCCACTATTTCTTCTATTATGTCTTCAAGAGTGATAAGCCCGGCTGTGCCTCCGTATTCGTCCATGACTATTGCGATCTGAAACTTGTTTTTTTGCATCTCATCAAGCAGTTCCGTTGCCATTTTGTTTTCAGGTATAAAATATGCCTCCCTCACAAGGTCTGTTATCGGGAAACCTGTCTGTATCCTGTCCTTGGCCATTTTAATCAGTATGTCTTTGACATAAAGTATGCCTGTGACATTGTCTATGCTTTCTTTAATAACCGGATAACGGGAATAACCTTTTTCTGATACGAGCTTTAAAGCATCTTCAACCGTTGAATCTTCAGATATCGAGACTATCTCTGTGCGCGGGACCATTGCCTCTGTGACTGCCTTGTCTCCGAACTCAAAGACCTTATGAAGCATCTCTTTTTCTTCTTCCTCCAATGTTCCTTCTTCTTCGCCTATGCTTATCATGGTCTTGATTTCTTCCTCAGTAACAAAAGAGGATACAGGCCTTTCTTTTCCGCCAAATATCCAGATGATAAAATTTGAGGACACTTTAAATATCCATACAAGTGGCGAGACTAACTTGATATAAAACGCAATAGGCCTTGCAAGGAATAGAGCAACCTTTTCTGCATAAGTGACTGCAAAAGTTTTTGGCGCAAGCTCTCCAAATACGACCGTGAGGAAGGTCATCACAATAATTGCTATGATTATCCCGTTCTCTCCAAAATATCCTAATGCCAGCGTAGTTCCTATAGACGTCGCAAGGACAGTAAAAAGATTCCCTGAGAGAATTACCGCGCTGAAAAACCTGTCATGCTCATCCAGTATCTTTTGGACAGCCTTGGCCCTGCTGTCGCCTTTTTCCATCAGGCTCCTTATCCTTATCTTGCTTACAGCAATAAATGATGATTCAGAGCCGGAGAGGATTGCTATGGCTATGAGAGATAAAGCGATAATTATTATTGAAAGCATATTATGAGGCTCCATAATCAGTGTCAGTGTTCAGTGCCAGTGTTCAGTGTTCGATGACTGTCACTATTAACTGACACTTTCAACTTTTGTATGACCGCATCAGCTACCTCGAATGTTTTGGCAGCGGTCGGGTCGTCGGGATTTGGTTTCATATCGTAAGTTATATATCTGCCTTCTTCTATAATTGAAGCAATTGCTTTTTCAAGCCTGTCAGCAGCAGAAAATTCACCGAGATGCCTTAGCATCATTACCCCTGAAAGCATCATAGCAAAAGGGTTCATTTTGTTCAAGCCTTTATATTTTGGCGCGCTTCCGTGCGTTGGCTCAAATACAGCCATCTTGTCTCCGATATTTGCTCCAGGGGCAAGGCCGAGTCCTCCGATGAGGCCTGCAGCAAGGTCCGAGACAATATCGCCATACAGATTTGGAAGCACCATTACATCATATAATTCCGGTTTTTGCACGAGCTGCATGCACATATTGTCAATAATCCTGTCTTCAAACTCTATATCGCTGTAATTTGATGCGACCTTTCTTGCAACCTCGAGAAAAAGCCCGTCCGAATATTTCATTATGTTTGCCTTATGGACAGCAGTGACTTTCTTCCTCTTGTTCTTTCTTGCATATTCAAATGCGAATTTAACAATTCTTTCTGTTCCATAGACAGAGATGGGCTTTATGCTTATGCCTGAATCAGGCCTGATTTCTTTCTTTGTTGCTGTCTTTATGAAAGCGATCAGCTTTTTTGTATCTTCAGAATCTCTCTGGAATTCAATGCCTGCGTAAAGGTCTTCTGTATTTTCTCTGACTATAACGAGATCAATGTTTTCATATCTCGTCCTTGCGCCTTTAAAGCTTATGCACGGCCTCAGACATGCATAAAGGTCGAGTGCCTGCCTTAACGTTACGTTTACACTCCTGAATCCGGTGCCGACCGGAGTCGTTACAGGCCCCTTTATAGCAACCTTATTTTTCTTTATTGAATCAATTACTCTTTGAGGCATCGGGTTGCCTTCCTTATTGTAAACATCCTCCCCTGCCTCCTGAATATCCCATTTTACAGGCACGCCTGTTGCTTCTATTACACGTCTTGTTGCCTCGGATATCTCAGGGCCTACGCCGTCGCCCGGGATAAGGGTTATCGTGTACATAAACCGTCTCCTCTTAACTATTCAAATTTATTTTATTAAGGATTATATCTTTTAAGTCATTATCAGCTCTTTTAAACCATTGTTGAACTTTTAAAAGCCTGTCATCAACCATAAATTAGTTTCCCGTAATGAGATGCCTCGTATAGCATTGTTCCGGGCATATCTTTAAATTTTTTAAACTCATCCTTCGTAAACGCAAAGATATCGAGTGGAAAATCCCTATTATCAAAAAGTCCATCTAAGTAAAGATTTCTTTCGTGGTGATTCAAAGCCGTATCCCAGACAACTAACAAGTCTATGTCGCTTTCTTCAGTAGCATTTTCCCGCGCATAAGAACCAAAGAGAATGATTTTTTCAGGGGATACTGCCCTTACTATCCTTTCCTTTATTTCCTCAAGTTTCTGTGAATTAATCATAATACAGGCTGATAACCCTTCTTGTTTTTCTTAATTCAATATTATACCCTAAACAGTATCCGCTGTGCTTATATTTTCCATAAAAATTCAGATTGTCATTGCGAAGTAAATTCAGAGCAATCCTAAAAAGGGGTTCTCAACGTTGTATTCATTATTTAAAAATAGGGGATATATTTTTTAGCGGTGTAACTTGTGGGAGGGCTTTCAGCCCTCCCACAAGTTGAGATAAGAGAAGTGCCCCCTCTGCTCTTTTTATAGATCGCCGAAAAGAAAATATAATTTCAGGAATGTGATTTCATTATGCTATAATCTTTCATGGGCTGGAAATGGACAGACCATATAGAAATACAACTGGTTGAGAGAAAAATATCGAAAGAGTTGGTTGAAGCGGCTCTTAATAATCCTGATAAGGTGGCAACCGGAAAGAAGAACCGCAAAATCTATCAAAAGGTAATGGGCGATAAGCTTATCAGGGTAGTAGCGGAGGGCGGCAGTCTTATAACTGTCTATCTTACGAACAAAGTAAAAAAATATATGGGAGGGGATTAAAAATGAGAATACATTACTCTCACGAGGCAGATGCCCTATATATCAGGCTAAAGGAAAACGATATAGTCAACACCGATGAAATTACCGAAGACATTATCATGGACTATGATAAAGACGGTAATGTTGTAGGCATTGAGGTTCTTTCAGCCTCCGAGAAGGCTGACACCAAACAGCTTATCATTCAGTCTTTTGATAAGGTGATGATAGAGCAGCCCGTAACTGCTTGATGTCTGACAATACGAACAACATAAAAAGGGAGGGCTGAAAGCCCTCCCCGCATTGAAATAAAGGCTCTGTGTTCCTCTCGGCTCCACTCTCTTGCCGGCAGATGTTTCATCCTTTCATGGTTTTTTTCTCTGATTGAATGAAGCTGTTTCATAGTCTTTGACTCACTCATTGTTATCCTCCTGAATTAAACTTTGAGGTGTTAATATTTCTGGCTCGGAGACCGACGCGGCAATCTTCAGTCTAAGAAAAATGGGATGTGTCCCTCACCACTCCTCACCACTCTCCATTGATAATTAAATTGCGTTTGAGCTATTATAGCTATTATAAGTTAAAGGAAGTAATATGCCGGAGATAAGCAGATTTTTTGGAATAATTATAGCTATGTTTTTTGACGACCATAATCCACCGCACTTTCATGCAAGATACGGAAGTTATAGCGCAGCTATCAGCTATTAGGATAGAGGATTTCGCTGTAGTGGAAGGATATTTGCCCCCAAAGGCTTTAGGGCTTGTTATGGAATGGGCAGATATTCATAAAGAGGCGCTTTTAAGTGATTGGGAATTGGCAAAAGAAAAAAGGCCGTTGTTTCCAATTGAACCCCTAAAATAAGGAGGTTAACCATGTATTATGATGTTACTGAAGCAAAGCACATTGAAGGATATAAACTGGAACTTATATTTGAAAATGGCAAAAAAGGAATTATTAACTTGCAACGTTACGTAAATAAAGGCGGAGTGTTTAGCCGATTTTCTGAGAGTGAATACTTCAAGCAGTTTTATGTTAACAAAGAAATCGGGACGCTATGCTGGCCTGATGGAGTAGATATTGCACCGGAAACACTTTATCATGAGGCAACAGGCGAGCCTCTGCCTGCGTGGATGCAATCAGAAAAAGCAGTGGCATGAAGCTTTAGCAGGTTGCTGAAAAACTCGCCACATGTCATTGCGAGGAGCAGTTCCTGCGACGAAGCAATCTCTAACCCATTGATTTTATTAAATGCGAGATTGCCACGCTTCGCTCGCAATGACAGAAAAAAGACTTTTTCAACAACCTCCTATAAAATGTACTGTCCTTTTTTCTTACGCATGTTCGGAATCGGAAGAACAATTCCCGATTCTCAGAGGCGAATCCGCCCGAGGCGGAAAGCATTCTCAAGGGCGAGATTTTTGATTTCTTTTGGTTTTAGCTATTGGTATCGCATGTAGAAAAAGGGGAGTGTTTACTCCCCTTTTAAACTTATGTTCTCTTACTTCCTCCTACTTCCCAAAATAATAAGAGAGACCGAACAGAAGCTTCACGTCGTTAATCTTCGACGTGGCTTCTACAGCGCCAAAAGTAAAATCTACGGTGTACTTGCGATAATTTAACTCTGTGTTGAAGGCTACGTTCTCAGTAATAAAGAACTTAACTCCACCCATTCCGCCGTAAGAACCTGCACTGCCGTTGGCGGACTCACCTTCAGTCGTTGTAGTCATTTTTATCCAGCCGCCCTGAAGTCCTAAATATGGGACTACGGTCTGACCTTTTGAAAAAATAAAATGGTATTTGGCATTCAGGTCAATGCCTGGTACACTCGCTGCAAAGTGAAATACTTATCAATTAACTATTTTGTAGGGCAACCTATGTTCTTTGATAAAAGGCGATAGGGCTTCAAATTCAGGGTCTTTATGAACAAGAACAGCATCTGCTGCCTGGCTCAATGCAGATATATATGCATCAGCTAATGAAATGTTGTTTTTTGCTTTTAACCTGCCTGCCCTTAAATTTAAATCCTCATTTGATTCTTCAATCTTAATCTTAAGTGACTTTAACAACTCAATCCTCTTGATTGCTTCTTCGTCACCCTTTTCCTGCATCGTGATATAAAAGACTTCTGTAAGACTAATGAAAGCGAGATAGATATCTATTTCGTCAGCTTCCGCCCTAATTAAAAGATTCTCTACGAAATTCGAGCCTTCTTCGTCTTCAATATAGGTTAGAATTGCAGAGGTATCAAGCACATAAACTTCCTTACTGTCTTTTTTCAAACCTAATATCCTCAGCCCTTGATTTCAGCAATTTTTCGGTAAGCCTTTCTCCTCTCCCTAAACCCCTTAAATTTTTTCGCGCTTCTTCAGGGGAAAACTTATTTTCGTTGTTCGGGAATATTACAAGCACTTCTGTTTTCTTTTTTGTTGTTATCGCTTCTATAGGTTTTATTTCATTGCCATCAAATATTGCCCTTATTGCCTGCATTTCCTTCACCTCCTGATGTTTGACTAATTATATCATTCAAAAGGTTTTTATAGCAAAAT
>CAKKPR010000035.1:0-4434 GCA_919901705.1 Thermodesulfovibrionales bacterium
GCGCTTATTTACCCCGTACCACAGAAAGCCCCCCACGTAAGTCCGTGGTACGGGGTTTACAAACAGGGAGCATTCAGGAGCAGCCATGAGTGATCAGAAATATAACAGCGGCAGTCATAAGCAGGATAATCCTCATACAGCAATTGAAATCTTTTCGAATATGATAAGAACAGTTCATGACACTATTATTACGGTCAATTCAGAAAAAATAATCATTTTTTGCAACGGTTCTGTACAGAAAATATTCGGTTATACGCCTGAGGAGTTACAGGGCATATCCATATCTTCCATTATGCCTGAGAAATACCAAAAAACCCATCTCGAAGCGCTGGAGACGACCTATGCCGCGGATAATTTTAAGATTATCTGGGAATATGTTGAATTCACGGGACTGAAAAAAGACAGGACAGAGTTTCCGGCCGAACTCTCTCTGTCAACATGGCTGTTGGACGGCAAGAGATATTTCACCTATTTGATTAATGACATAACAGGCCGGAAAAGGGCAATGGAAGAACTGGTGAGAAGCAACGAGGAATTATCACGTAAGCATGAAGAATTGAGCATGTTTTTTAAAAAAATTGAATCAATAAAAAAGGAATGGGAAAAGACTATGGACTGCGTGGGCGACATAGTCATCCTTGCCGACAATAATGGCAAAATAAAAAGGTGCAACAAAACATTTAAGGAGTTTATAGGAAAATCATACGAAGAGATCCTCGGCAAAGACTGGAAAGAATTGCTGTTCAAAGGCGAAGTTGAGGCAGGTGTATTTTATGATCAGAGGACTGAATATCTGCATAAACCAAACAACAGATGGTACGTAGTTACATCTTATCCTTTTGTTGATTTGTCTAAAAATGAAGTCGCAGGCACTGCGATAATGATGCATGATTCCACTGAAATAAAAATGATGACAAGTGAGCTTGAAAAAAAGAACAGAGAACTGGAGGATGCATATTCAGAGCTTAAGGCCGCTCAATCCAGGATTCTTCAGCAGGAAAAGATGGCATCCATAGGCCAGCTTGCTGCCGGCGTTGCGCATGAGATCAACAACCCGATAGGTTTTATATCAAGCAATCTCGGGACTCTCGATAAATATATTTCGAGGCTTACAGATTTTATAAATGCACAGTCAAAAGCGATAGAACAGCTCGATAGGACAAAAATTCTTATCGAAGAGATAGATGAAAAGAAAAAGCAGCTTAAGCTTGATTACATAATTCCTGATATTAAACAGCTCATAGCGGAATCTCTTGATGGCGCTCAAAGGGTAAAGAGCATAGTTAATGATCTCAAAAGCTTTTCAAGAATGGATGAGACAGAACACAGATTAGCCGACATAAACTCTGGACTGGACAGCACCATAAACATTGTATGGAATGAGATTAAATATAAGGCTGTTCTCAAAAAAGAATACGGCAATATTCCATTGACCAAATGCAATCTCGGCCAGCTTAACCAGGTTTTTATGAACATGCTTGTCAACGCAGCTCATGCCATTGAAAAACAGGGGGAAATCACTGTCAAGACCTGGGATAACGGTAATTCCATATATATATCCATATCAGACACCGGATGCGGAATACCACAAGATAAGATAAACGATATATTCGAGCCTTTTTTTACAACTAAAGAACTCGGTAAAGGCACCGGACTTGGGTTAAGCATTGCTTACAATATAATAAAAAAACATAATGGAGAGATAAAAGTGGACAGCAGGATGGGCGAAGGCACAACCTTTACCTTAAGAATACCGGTTGTGGATTAAGGATGATATGGGCGAACATATAAGAATCCTCTGCGTTGATGATGAACAGAATGTCCTGAAATCTCTGGAAAGATTTTTTATAGACGACAATTATGAAATACTTTGTGCAGCCTCCGGAGAAGAAGGGCTTGAGATAATGCAGAAGGCCGCACCTGTACAGATTGTAATATCTGACTATAGGATGCCGGGGATGAACGGCGTGGAGTTTCTTAAGGAGGTCTGCAGCCGCTGGCCTGACACTGTGAGGCTTGTCCTTTCAGGATATGCTGACACATCAGCAGTTGTTTCTGCTATCAACGAAGGGCAGATATACAAGTTTATCCCGAAACCATGGGATGAAAATGAATTGAGAGTAGCAATATCCAATTCCATTGACAGATACTTTCTGTATAAGAAAAACCTCCAGCTTATCGGGGAACTGAAAAGATTAAAGGATATGCTTGATGGATTGCCTGCTGCGGTACTCTGTATTGATCCGGATGGTTTGATAGTTTTTATCAGCCAAAAGGGCAATGATCTCTTTCAGAAAGAGGGCAGGCTTATACCCGGAACAAGTAGCAGGTATGCGCTTCCGGCAGAGATACAGCCCGCCATTGATGAAGCAGCTAAAGACAAACCAGATATCTCAGGGGCTGTACTGATAAATAACCGCAGGGTTGGCTTTAAAGCTTCCAGCCTTTTATTCCCTGACGAGCGCAGAGGAACTATATTGCTTCTTGAGCGGGAGGGCAGAGTTGCCTGAAAATATTTTATTTGTTGATGATGAAGAGAATATCCTGCGTTCAGTTGAACGTATTTTTTTAGGCGATAATGTAAAAGACGTAAGGATCCTGAAGGCAAAAAGTGCACAGGAGGCCTTGCAGTTCATTGAAAAGGAAAATATCGCAGTCCTTGTATCTGACAATCTAATGCCGGACATGAAAGGCATAGAACTCCTCTCGAGGGCAAAGGATATTTCACCTGATACGGTCAGGATACTAATGACGGCCTATGCTGACCTGCCGACTGCCATTGATGCGATAAATAAGGGAGAAGTATACCGGTTTATTGTTAAGCCATGGGAGAACAGCATTCTTATTGAAATCGTGCAGGAAGGGATAAACCGTTTTAAGATAGTGCAGTCTTTAAGAAAAGCAGATGAGCCGATGCTGCTGTCGCTGGCCCAGACAGTGGAACTGAAAGATCCGTATACAAGGGGGCACTGTGACAGGGTTGCAGGATATGCGCTTATGATAGCCGAAGCCTTAAAGCTCGATGAAGGCAAAAAAAATGAAATCAAATATGGAAGCTGGCTGCATGACTGCGGAAAGATAGGCGTTCCCGAGAGGATATTAAACTATAACGGACCCCTTGGTGAAGCTGAGACAGATATCATGAAGAAGCATCCTTTATGGGGAGCTGACGTTGCAAGGCAGGCACAGTTATCTGCGGGTGTTGTGAATGTCATACTTTATCACCATGAAAGATATGATGGCCAGGGTTATCCATCGGGAATAGGCGGCAAAAACATACCTCTTGAGGCAAGGATAGTATCGGTTGCTGATGCTTTTGATGCCATGACAACCGACAGGCCATACCGGAAGCAGCGTGATACCCATGAGGCCCTCGGGATAATATCATCATTGAAAGGTAAGAGCCTTGATCCTGAGGTAGTGGACATATTTCTGTCTATTATCCAGGAAAAACTTAAATCAGGAGACAATTTTTTTGATGAGAGCAGGCAGGCAAAAAAATGATCGAGTACGATGAACTCGAAAAAAGAATGGTATTGAAGCTGGTGTATTACGGCCCTGCGCTTTCCGGCAAGACAACTAACCTTCTGCGGTTGCACGACCTCCTGGAACGCGAGGGAAGAGGAGACCTGATGGTACTGGACACCAAAGACGACAGGACAATATTTTTTGACCTCCTCCCATTTTTTCTGATAGCGCCAAGCGGATTGAAAATAAAACTAAAGGTATATACTGTTCCGGGGCAGGTCAGGCATGACTCTACCAGAAAGGCTGTGCTTCAAAGGGCTGACGGGGTTGCTTTTATTGCCGACTCCCAGTTATCCGAGGCGTCCAACAATTTTGAGAGCTTCAGCAATCTTGAGAAAAATCTTGCTATTGTGGGGCTTGATATAGAAGAAATACCATTGGTCATACAGTTTAATAAAAGAGACTTACCAAATATCATTCCTGAGGAAGACATAAAACGTGTCTGGGGACCTTCGGGAATGCCTGTCTTTATGGCCTCGGCGCTTGAAGGGTGGGGTGTCATAGAAACATTCAGGAATCTGGCTGAACTCGCATATCAGCATATTGATAAGAGGTATGCACTTAAAAAAAATCACGGTCTTGACAGGGAAACCTTTGTCCTGAAATTAACAAGAAGGTCGGAGGAGGCCGGAAATAATACTGTGAAAAACGGCATTAAAACGTAATGCTGTGATATATGGGGAAAAAACAGAACAAAACCGAAAATATTGAATACATAGTAGGCGCCGAAAAGAAAATTCAGGATATCATCACAGATGCGGAGGTGATGCCGATTCTTAAAGGGGCTGTTAAGGCAGGGGCTTCTTCAGCAATAATAACAGATGCCCAAAACACGAACCTGTGGACATGCGGCAGTCATCCTGAAGGTTCCTTTTTTACAGAAACACTGCCTGTCTATCTTGAAGG
>CAKKPR010000035.1:4534-10031 GCA_919901705.1 Thermodesulfovibrionales bacterium
AATAATCCGCTTGGTTTTATATCCAGCAATATTAATACCTTCAGTAAATATGTAGCAAGACTTAAGGACATGGTCGCCTTTTATAATGCCTCGCTCGAGGATAGCAGAGTTCCCGAGAGCGTCAGAAAATCCTCACGTCAGAAATGGGAGGAGCTGAAGCTTGATTTTATATCTTCAGACATAGAAGATTTGATCAAGCAGAGCCTCGAAGGTACTGAAAGGGTAAAAAAAATAGTTTCTGACCTGAAGGGTTTTTCACATATTGACGAGGGCACAGAGGCTGTTGTTGACATTAATACAGAAATAGACAGAACCCTGAATGTCCTTACGCATGAAATACCCGAAGGAGCGGAAATCATAAAAGATTATCATCCTTTGCCGGGATTCAAATGTAATCCGGCCCTTGTCTGCCAGGTATTTCTCAACATTATACTTAACGCAATACAGGCAAGAAAACTTACCCTTAAACTTTTCATAAGTACAGGCTATAATAATAGCAGGATAGCAGTAAGGTTTTCAGATAACGGCAGGGGAATACCAGAAGAGATAAGGAGCAGAATCTTTGAGCCGTTTTATACAACCAAAGATGTGGGTAAAGGCACGGGCATGGGGCTTACAGCAGCCTATGAAACAATCACTGGTTATGGCGGGACCATTGAGGTCGAAAGCCGGCCTGAAGAAGGGGCAACCTTTACCATAACGCTGCCTGTAAAGAGGGAATGAAATGTCAAAATACTCAAAACTTTTCAAGGATGTAACAAAAGGTGAGGATACCGTGCCTTCTCAGGAGGATATTGCCTATGAGCT
Source organism: Thermodesulfovibrionales bacterium (assembly GCA_919901705.1). GTDB lineage: Bacteria > Nitrospirota > Thermodesulfovibrionia > Thermodesulfovibrionales > UBA1546 > SCSY01. The sequence continues at coordinate 5,342 of CAKKPR010000035.1, forward strand.
CAATCCTGAAAAAGAGGAAAGATTTTCTATTCTTTTTGTGGATGATGAGGAGAATGTCCTTAATGCTCTCAGGAGGATTTTTCTTGAGGAAAACTATGAAATCTTTACTGCCGGCTCTGCAGCCGATGCCCTTCAGATAATGGAAAGAGAAAAGGTTCACCTTGTCATTTCAGACCATAGGATGCCTGTGATTACAGGCTCCCAGTTGCTGAAAGAGATAAAACAAAAGTGGCCTGATACGATAAGGATAATGCTTACCGGATATTCCGATGTACAGTCTATTATGGGGGCAGTAAACGAAGGCGCGGTATATAAATTCATAACAAAGCCCTGGAATGACGAGGACCTCAGGCTTACAGTAAGCCTTGCACTTCAGCAGTATGTCCTTATACAGGAAAATAAGAAACTCAAGGATATTGCCAAAAAACAGCAGATAAAGATCAAGAATTACTCTATCCTGTTTGATGAAAACAGGGGTATATTGGGGAATATTCTTGTCAAGGCCGGAGTAATAGGGAAGACCGACCTCGAAAGGGCGCTTGCTGAAAAACATGAAGATGAGTTTTTGAGCGATACCCTCATGAGGCTCGGGCTTACCTCTGAATCGAAGATTATACGGGCGCTTCAGAATCACCTGAAAATAGAATATGTTGACCTTAAAGAGATGAACCTGAATCATTCAGTTGTCAGAATTCTACCTAAAGAACTCTGCGAAAAGAACAGGCTGATCCCTATAAAATTCGACGGCAGGCAGATTACGCTTGCAATGGCCGATCCCTCGGATATATATAAATATGATAATATCGCAATAATGACCGGCCTAAAAGTAGTGCCTGTTATAGCAAGCAGCTCAGATATTATGTTTCAGTTAAAAAAGCTCTATGGCGACGGCAAAGATGAAAATGCCGAGATGGAAGAATTCGCCGACATTGAACCGCTCGATGAAATTGATATTGTTATTGACGAAGAAGATAAGGATGTTAATGTCCAGGAACTCCTGAGTTCTTCAGAGATTCCCCCTATCATAAGGATAGTAAATGCAATAATTTCAGAGGCCATACGTTATTTGGCAAGCGACATACATATCGAACCAAAGTCAAAATACTCGCTTGTAAGATACAGGATTGATGGCATGCTTCACGGGAAAATAAAAATACCATTGGACCTTCACTCTGCAACCATATCAAGGATTAAGATTCTTGCCAAGATGGACATATCTGAAAGGCGAAGGCCTCAGGATGGGAGGATCACTGTAAAGGCAGGCACAAGGATGGTGGATATGAGGGTGTCAACAATGCCTACTATCAATGGTGAAAAAGTGGTCATGCGCATACTTGATAAAAATGCATCTGTAAAAAAGCTGGATGAACTGGGGGTAAGTTCGGATGATCTGCAAAGAATCTATAAACTCGTTAAAAAACCACAGGGGATTATTATATCAACAGGCCCTACAGGCAGCGGGAAGACAACGTTGCTCTACTCGCTGTTAAACGAAATGATTCAGAGCACAAAAAACTTCGAGACCATTGAAGACCCTGTTGAGTATTATCTTGAAGACGCAAGCCAGGTATATATCAGGGAAAAGATAGGCCTGTCATTTCCTTCTGTCCTGCGTTCCACTCTCAGGCAGGACCCTGATGTAATACTTGTTGGGGAAGTCAGAGACTTTGAGACAGCAGATGTTGCGTTCAAGGCCGCCCTCACAGGCCATATGGTTTTAACATCGCTTCATACAAACAACTCCGTTGCATCCATAACAAGATTAATTGATATGGGCATCAAACCATATATTATTGCATCGGCCCTTGAAAGCATTGTTGCACAGAGACTGGTCAGAAAGATATGCAAATACTGCAAGGTTCAGGAACAGCCGGATAAGAACCTTATGGACCTGCTGAAGATACCGGTTGATTCGTTAAAGGGAAATGTCTTTAAAGGCAAGGGATGCGAAAAGTGCAATAATACAGGATATATGGGAAGGACCGGCATCTTTGAGCTCTTTGTAATGAATGATGATTTCAGGCATTTAATCAGCGCCAACTACAAGGAATCCGAACTCATTGATATTGCATGCTCGAGCGGAATGAAGACACTTATTGAAGTCGGCATAGAAAAGGTCAGTACCGGAGAGACCACGCTTGAAGAACTAATCAGGGTTATCGGCCCTCAGACAAAATATGAAAGAAGATGTGAAATATGCCAGAATATTATTGATGCTAATTTCTTGTTCTGTCCATTCTGCGGCTCATTCAAGCAGAATGTCTGCAAACATTGCAAATTGCCCATGGAAAAGGATTGGGTTATCTGTCCTCATTGCGGCAGAGCGAAGTTAACAAATAAAGAAGATATTTCAGAAACAGGGGGATAAGCTATGCAGGATACGATACTTATAGTAGATGATGAGCCGAATGTAATTTCATCGCTGAAGAGAGCGCTGGTTGATGAGCCTTATGCGATATATTCGGTAAACAGCGGCGAGGATGGGCTGAAGCTCCTGAAGCAGCATAAGATAAAGTTGATAATATCCGACGAAAGGATGCCCGGCATGGCGGGTTCAGATTTTTTATCGCTTGCAAAAAAGGAATTTCCAGACACCATCAGGATTATATTGACAGGCCACGCAAGCATTGACGCTGCCATGAAGGCCATAAACAAAGGAGAGATATACAGGTTTTTCACCAAGCCGTGGGATGAAATTGAACTGAAGATTGCAATCCGTATGGCGCTGGAGAAATATAATCTTGAGGCGGAAAACAAAAGGCTGCTGAAGATTGTAAAACGCCAGGCTGTGGATTTAAAGGTGATAGAAAAGAAATATCCGAGCATTACAGATATGGAAAAAGATGAGCATGGCCGTATTGTATTGCCTGAAATATCCAAGAAAGAATTTGACTCTATCGTGGCGCAGATTGAAAAAGAATACAGTTAGAAAATCAGGCTTCAAAATTTTCAGTCATAAAAGCTGAATAATGGCTGCAAATAACAAGGCAATAACATACCATTACAAATTCAGGTTTAATGACGGAACAGAAAAAGAACTCAAGGTAAAGCTCGACAGAAAAACCTTAAACCTTTTGCGCAGCGAGAGGGCCACCTATCCTGAATGGGCGGCATTGAATTTCTTCAAATGCCCTAATTGCACACTTAGCGAAGGCCTGCATAAGTTTTGCCCGATAGCAAAAAATTTTACAGATATCGTTGAGTCCTTCGGGAGTTCAATATCCTATGAAGAAGTGGATGTATCGGTCATTACAGAAGAAAGGGAATATTTTAAACACACAACATTGCAGAAAGCGCTGAGTTCTTTAACCGGGATTTATATGGTCACAAGCGGCTGCCCGGTTATGGATAAGCTAAGGCCTATGGTACGGCATCACCTGCCGTTTGCATCTGAAGAAGAGACAACGTATCGCGCCCTGTCAATGTATCTTCTTGCGCAGTATTTTTTATACAAAAGAGGTATAGAGCCGGACCTGGACATGAAAAATCTTGTCAGGATTTATGAAGATGTCCAGATAGTCAACAGGGCCTTTCATAAAAGGCTTTCAAATATCAAAATGGAAGATGCAAATGTCAATGCGCTGGTTATCCTCAATTGCTTTGCCGATTCTGTAACTTTCTCTATAAACAAAGAGATGCTGGAAGATATAGAGCTTCTTTTTGCTGCATACTTGCCTGACGGGAAGTGACGCTCTAAATGAGGCGCAGGGGCAACTACCCTGTGAAAACCCACCGAGGTTATTCCCTGTCGCTTCGATTTTGTTGTTGGGTCTGCCTCAACCAATAATCATCACGCCAGTAATAGAGACGAGCAGATGGCTCATCGTTGTATGCCTGCCAAAGAGCATGGTCTCTCTCTGAGCTCCAATGTAGATACATGTCTTTATCTGAATTGATAGGTCTCCAAAGTTGGTCTCGTTTATCATCTGATGTTGCTTCTTGAACATTCTTTTTGAATTGCTGCTCGCTGACCTTAAATCTATTAAAATTATTCTGGGCCTCAATTAATGATACTTTATTCGCACCACCGGCCATATCGGGATATGCAAGTTGAACAATGTCATCTTCCCAGAAACAAAACGGACATATATCGTAAGATCCTGGGGGTTCCTTGAAGACAAGATATCCACAAACAGGGCATGTATATTCTTTTTTAATTTCTTTCATTTATTTCGACCCAACGCCGTGCGTCACCCGCGCGGGCAATCACTTTTACTGAAAAACAAACCAGCGTTATCGCCAGTCGGGTTGATTTTTTTGTTGGGGGAGCCAGTTGTTCCATGATGTTCGTTTGTAAGAATAAGGTTCTGTGGAGTTTATAAGCCAGATTTCAAGTTCAGGAAATGTCTTTCCTATTCTTTTCCATGCTTCGCCGTATTGAGATGCCCTTTGATGAAGGCCCTTGCCAAACCTTTCGGGAAGTGCGATTACAATATTTTTTGCACCATCTTTAAGTCTTGATATTGCTCTAAAAAATATTTCATAAAAATCCTTAGAGCGTGCAGGGGGCGATTGTTTAAAACCGATAACCTCAATATAGTATTCCTCGTTTTCCTTTTTGGCAATTAAATCGACCCCTGTTTCTCCGTTCTTTCTAATTGCCGTTAATTTATATCCTTCTGTTTCCAGGCAAGCCCGGAGACAATGTTCAACATCGGAATTTGATATTATTTGTGCCATTTATTTTGCC
>CAKKPR010000036.1 GCA_919901705.1 Thermodesulfovibrionales bacterium
GAATATTACCGTCCTCTCCTCCATATCAACTTTATCTATCCTCACCTTTAATTCCTTCCCTATGGTAAATGAGCGTTTTGTATTTTTTCCGGAAAGGGAGAAGGCGCGTTCGTTAAACTCATAAAAATCATCTGTCAGATACGAAACATGAACAAAACCATCAACATAAAAATCCTTAAGCCTTATCTTTAAGCCGTATGGGGTGATATTCACAACCCTGCCCTCAAATTCCTCGCCAACCTTGTCTTTCATAAACCACACCCTCATTGCATTAATAACCTCTTTCTCAGCCTCATCGGAGAGGCGCTCGGTCCTGGATGAGTTAAATGCAATATCAGGGAGAAGTTTTTCCAGTTCCTGTTTTCTTTTATCTGAAAGGCGTGTTTTCTGCAAAACCTCTCTTAAAATCCTGTGAACCACAAGGTCAGGATAGCGCCTTATAGGCGATGTAAAATGGGTATAACATTCTGATGCAAGGCCAAAGTGCCCTACATTTACAGAAAAATACCTTGCCCGCTTAAGACTTCTTAATACCATATAATTTACAATCTCTTCTTCCGGCTTGCCTTTTATGTCCTGCAGAAGCAATGAAAAATCCTTCGGCCTTTGAAGTTTCTTAATCCTGCTCATAGGCCTTATGACTCTCATAATATCTTCAAGTTTCATTGGGTCGGGTTCTTCGTGTATCCTGTAAAGGCTTGGGACTTCAAGCCTTGCGAGATGTTCTGCCACAGCCTCATTCGCTGCTATCATGAATTCCTCAATGATTATATGTGCAAAATTCCGCTCGGACCTGATTATTGCCTCCGGGCTGCCCTGCATATCAAGCAAAACCTCAGGCTCAGGAAGATCGAAATCAAGGCTCCCCCTGTCAAGTCTTTTCTTTCTCAGAACACCGCACAACTCACCCATGAGTTCGAAATGCGGCAAAAGATAATTATATTTCTCCCGTTCATGGCTGTCATTATCAATCAGGATTTTTTTAACAGACGTATAAGTCATCCTCTCGTCACTTTTTATAAGGCTGGGATAAAACTTTGAATTCAGCAGCGCGCCATGCCTGTCAAAATCCATCTCGACTGTAAATGCAAGCCTTTTAACCTTGGGCTTAAGGCTGCATAGGTCTTCAGACAGTTCTTTTGGAAGCATCGGCGTTACCCGGTCCGGGAAATATATGCTTGTGCCTCTTTTTCTCGCTTCAAGGTCAATAACAGAATCCCATGGGACGTAAAAACCTACATCTGCTATATGAACCCAGAGCCTGTAACCGTGCTCTGTAAGCTTGATTGAGACTGCATCATCAAAGTCTTTGGCCCTCTCTCCGTCAATTGTAACTGTAGGAAGCGCTGTTAAATC
>CAKKPR010000037.1 GCA_919901705.1 Thermodesulfovibrionales bacterium
GGCTTTGAGAAGATAAATTATCTAAAAAAAGAGAAGCCCGAAGATGTCCACTCAATTCCTTTAGAGGTTACTATTGCTTAAATAAATATGGAAATCTACGAAAAAGTAAGAAAGTATCTTTATGAAAATATCGGACACATGACCACAGCAGGTACGCCAAAATATGACTTAAAAGAGAATACGTGGAAAGTTCCTGTGCTCTGCAAAACAGAAAGAGGGATTATCATTGTTGGAGAATTTCATGTGGATAAAAATGGCAATTTTGTAAATATCCCTACAAAGGAAGAGATGCTGAAAACCATTAAAAATGAAATGAAAAAACTTCCATTTCTATATTACGGAACAAAAAAGGAACTGGATAAACAGAAGATTAAACCTGTTGCTGTATAAGGCTTGGCGCACTGGGTGCAGGGTCTGTATAAAGTTTATTTTGCGCATCGTTACTGAAAATTTTTAAATGGAAGATATCTCTCTTCATATACTTGATATAGCAGAAAATTCCATAGCTGCGGGCGCAACTGTTATAAAAATCACAATAGCCGAGGATACAGGGAAAGACCTTCTCTCTGTTGAAATAGAAGATAACGGCAGAGGTATTACGGGCGAGTTCATAAAAAAGGTACTGGACCCTTTTTATACAACGCGCACAACAAGAAAAGTCGGGTTCGGGCTTTCATTTCTTGCGCAGTCGGCAAGGGAGGCAGACGGAGATATCTCAATAAAATCGGAAGAGGGTAAAGGCACTGCAATATCTGCCTGTTTCAAATACAGCCACATAGACAGAAAGCCTCTCGGTAATATTGCTGATACCCTCATTGTTTTAATCGCAGGCAATCCTCAAATTGATTTTATCTATGAACACAGGCGTAATGCTAAGGTTTATTCCATCAATACAAAGGAGATAAGGCTGGAACTCGGAGAGGTGCCGCTGAATTTTCCGGATGTGATAAATGTTATAAGAAAAGACATGGAGGATGGGATTAAAGGGCTGGGCATGGTATAATTTGTTGTCTGAAATTCTTTATGGCAAATGTGATTTTGTTATGATATGATTTATAAATAGATATGCAACTGTTTGCCTGATAAGCACAGGATAAGATACAATCATTGGAGTAAAATGACGACTGTCCCTGAAAAATTAAGCATGGAAGGCAAGGGCTTACGAAATAAGCTTACGATTATTGCTTCCCTGCTGTTTTTGCTGCCTTCTTTTGTCATCCTGTATATTTTATATAAAGAAAATATCTCTTTAAGGTCGGATAATTCTTACCTGGTCTTGATCGGGCTGACGCTTGTTCTTGCCCTTGCCGGCCTGATTATTCTGAGGAAGGTTTTCAGTGAATTCATACTGATCTCCGGTTATATGAAAAAGGCAGAGGCCGGAGAAATGTATATGATGGAGGTTCAGAAAAGCACTGCCGAACTCCATGACATATCGGTTTCTTTTAATAATCTCATGAGAAAACTTGAAGCTACCACTAAGCGTCTGGAGGAACAGACATCTGAACTAAAAGAAGAGACTATTAAGCGCAAACGCGCAGAAGAGGGGCTTTTGCTGATGGTAAAAGCTGTTGAAAATACCAAGACAGGGATTACATTTGCTGACCGTGACAATGTAATCCGTTATACGAATCCGGCTGAGGCTAAAATGCATGGATATGCGCAGGAGGAACTTATTGGTAAGAGCGTCAGAATTTTCTCTCCGCCCGGAATGGGCCGGCCCATAGCATTTGAGGATATGAATGCGATAAAAGGCTGGGCCCGGGAAAGTGTCAATATAAAAAAGGACGGAAGCATATTCCCGGTTTATCTGATGTCTGATGCCGTAAAGAATGATGATGGAGAGCCTATAGGCATTGTCACTATTTGTGAAGACATGACCGAATCCAAGAGGGTGCAAAAGGAGCTGGAGGAGGCATATGCCCATGTATTCCATACAGGCCGTCTGTCACAACTTGGTGAAATGGCTATGGGGATAGCACGTGAAATCAACCTGCTGTTAAACAGCATCTCCCGCACTAACCATTCAATGCTGCTTGACACAAAGGAGGGAAAAGTTCCGTCATTGCCTATAGTGGAAAGAAGCCTCAACAAGATAGATAATCAGATAGCAAGGGTCAAGGACATTATTGAACATTTGAGGGTTTTTTCCCGGAAAGAGACAGGCAGCAGTCACTTTCACCTGATAGATGTTGCGGATTCGGTTAAGGGTGCATTGTTATTGATAGAAGAGCAGCTTAAAGTAAGAGATATCGGGATTGAAATGCATTTCCCTCCTGATTTCCCGGATGTGCTGGCAAACCCAAGCTGGATTGAGCAGGTTTTCCTGAATCTTATGACCAATGCCAGAGACGCAATGGAAGACCAGCCAAGAAATGAGAAGCAGGTGCTGAGCATACGCGGACACAAAAACCCGGACGGCGGCGTTACGATTGATGTTAGTGATACCGGCAGAGGTATTCCCCATGAAATAAGGGACAAGATTTTTGAGTCGTTCTTTACAACAAAAGAGCCGGACAGAGGAACAGGACTGGGACTTGCCATAAGCCGCGGCATAATCAAGGAACACGGCGGAGACCTTACGCTTGAACCTCACGAAGGCAAAGGAAGCACTTTTCGCATTACCCTTCCGCCGGTAGAATAATTCTGGTTCTTTCTCAAATTGAGTGGGTAAAGTGTTTAGAAAGTCTTTTTTATTCCCCCT
>CAKKPR010000038.1:0-3884 GCA_919901705.1 Thermodesulfovibrionales bacterium
TCATTTCTTTCAGGCGTCATATTTTTCTATTCAATCCATTATTTTCCTTACATAACCGGCATCCTCTTTGTTTTGTCTGCGGCAGTCCTGATCCTTAAGAAAAGGTATCTGTTAGTTCCTGTCATCGCATTTGGGATCCTCTACGCGGGGTTAAGGTATTCTCCCGAACATGACCTTTCTCAGTTCAGGGGGAAAGATGTGGTTGCATCAGGCACATTTGTTTCCGGGGCAGTAGTAACATCTTCAGGGAAATTCATTCAGGCGTTTTATACAGATTCAGCATCTTCCGGATTAACTGAAAAAGAAATCAACATAATCTCTGATGCTGAATTTGAGACTGGAGGCAGGCATGAATTATTGATAAAACTGTCAAAGGATTTAACAAGATTAAGCCCGGGCGTAATGAAGAACGACAATATTTATGCGAATCTCGTCGGGGTTATGGATAGTGAGAAAGGCAGCAAAGCTGCATTGTCAGTTTTGGAAAATGCAAGGACAGGGCTTGACAGGCATATAACAAAAAATTTCGATGCCGATCCGGGTGCGCTTATATCCTCGATAACTACAGGGCAGAGGGTTTATATGAGTGAAGAACTGAGGGATGCCTTTAATGTAACAGGTCTTGCCCATATCCTGAGCATCTCAGGAACTCATTTTGGGCTTTTTTCTGTACTTCTTTTTGGGATGTTCAGGTTTGTAATAAAATATCTGCCATACAGGATTTTGCAGAGGGTTACTGTTTATTTTACTCCTTCTCAGGGCGCAGCAGTCCTTTGTCTGCCATTCATGGTTGCATATCTTGGCCTTTCCGGGTGGGGCATTACTGCGGTAAGGTCTTTCATAATGGTGAGTCTTTTTCTTGCAGGCCTTTTAATCGGCCGGAAAGGATTCTGGCTCAATTCACTTTTGTTTGCTGCATTTGTGATTGTTTTATGGAGCCCTGACGCCATGTTCAGCCTCTCGTTTCAGCTCTCGTTCCTTGCAGTGTTGTTCATTGGATTTTCTGTAGGCTATATGGAAGATAAGGAAAGTCGGGAAGCTGAGCAGAGCGAAAGCCCGGAAGAAAAAAAAATATTCCAGCGCTTTCTAACTTCCGCTATTAAAGTCTTACGCTCTTCCCTTCTGCTTAGTCTTGCAGCATCCCTTGGCACAGCTCCTCTGGTTGCATACTACTTTCATTATTTTTCTGTAATTTCTCCTCTGTCAAATCTTATTGTCACCCCATTGATAGGTTTTGTTCTTTTGCCATTAGCATTATTGTCGTCATTTGTTTTTATAGTCACAGGTTATTATCCCTTTATTCCGTTGATAAAAATAGTTGCAGGCCTTTCTATTTATCTTGTGAAGTTCATGTCCGCTGTCCCGTTTTCAGACATAAAGATACCAGCATTCCCTGTATTTTTAGTTCTCTTTTTTTATGCGGGAGTTGCGGTTTATTTTATTAGCGCTCATTTGTCATTGCGAGGCAAAGCCGCGGCAATCTCAGAGGATGAGATTTCTTCCACCCCGGCGGATAAATGCCGCACCCGGAATGACAGATTAAAGAAGATATATCTCGCAACTCTTGTCTCTGTGACAATAGCGGGATATCTGTCTTTTTCTTTTCTTGGCAAAAAACACGGTATCAGCATTACGTATCTTGACGTCGGGCAGGGGGACTCAGCAGTAGTCGAATTGCCTGACAAGAGAACCATTGTGATAGACACAGGCAGAACAGGAAAAGAAGCAGCGGCATTTCTGAAATATAGAGGTAAAAAAACAATAGATGCGCTTGTTCTTTCGCATTCGCACCCTGACCATACAGGGGGCGCTGATTATCTTTTTAAATATTTTAAGGTGAAAGAATTATGGGACAACGGAAGGCTTATCTATCCGGATAATTTGTTAGGCGGCATTACGCGAAGAGCATTCGAAAGGGGAGATGTGATAGAAGGAAAAGGATACAGAATATATGTGCTCCATCCGTATAAAGAGTTCTACATAATTGAAGACAACAAGTATGATGAAGCTAATAACAGCTCGCTTGTTCTAAAGATTGAGGGGAAAAGCAAATCATTCCTGTTTACAGGTGATGTGGAGGAAGAGGCAGAAGAGAATATTGCACATCTCGGCAAGTGGCTTAAGAGCGATGTGATAAAGGTTCCCCACCATGGAGGAAAAACATCGGCGTCAGAATGGTTTTTCAACACTGTTTCGCCTAACATTGCGGTGATAAGCGCGGGCAGGGATAATGCATTTGGTCATCCGCATCAGGAAACGCTGGATATACTCGCTAATGCAAAGGTTTACAGAACTGGCAGGGACGGCGCTGTAAAGATAACAGAAAAAGATGGTCAACTTGAGATCAAGACATTCAAAGATTTTCAATTTGAGAAAACAAAAAGTTTTTCAGGAGAAATCAGAAATATTAAGAGGTTGTTTGAGGTGTGGTAAAATAAAGGCGACATATACGGAATGGCACTAAAAAGCAGAGAGATAAAAGGAGAATAGATGGCGTTTGTAATAGCAGTGGCAGGGAAGGGCGGGACAGGGAAGACGAGCATCGCTGCCCTGACAGTTAAATATATCGTTGATAAAAAGAAAAAACCTGTTCTTGCAGTAGATGCTGACAGCAATTCATGTTTGGGCGAGGCGCTCGGAGTTGAGGTACATGCAACAATCGGGCATTTGAGGGAAGAATCCTTGCAGACAATAAGAGGCGGCGGGGAAAGGCCCGGCGGCATGTCAATGGAACAGCTCTTTGATTATCAGGTTCAGCAGTCAATTATGGAGGCAAAAGGGTTTGACCTGATGGTGATGGGAAGGCCGGAAGGCCCCGGCTGCTACTGCGCAGCAAATAACGTAATCAGGAAATACACAGACAAGCTTTCAGAGACATATTCCTATGTTGTGATTGACAACGAGGCAGGCATGGAACATCTCTCAAGAAGGACTACTCACAAGGTTGACCTTCTTTTAATAATAAGCGACCCGACTGTGAGGGGCATTAAAACAGCCCGGAGGATTGACGGCCTTGTAAAAGAGCTTGACCTCGATGTCGGGAAGCACGTTCTTATAATCAACCGTGTGACAGGAAGCGAAGGAGCGGAGCTTAAAAAACTCGCAGAGTCATTCGGACTTGAGGTCGCAGGCCTGGTTCCTCAGGACCAGGGAGTTTTTGAATATGACCTGCAGGGGAAGGCTATTGTAGAGCTGCCGGATGATTCCCCTGCGGTTAAGACTGTTTACAGTATTCTTGATGGGTTTAACTTGTAATCCCTATTGTCATTGCGAGGAGTCCCGTCCGCCGCAGGCGGATCGGGACGACGAAGCAATCTCGGTTCTATCTATTATTGAATCCTGTATTGATAATATTCTACTGTCGCTAACATCTGCCAGTCTAAAAAGTAGGGATTGCCACGCTTCGCTCGCAATGACAGCATAAAAAATACTTTTTCAATAACCAGCTAATGATTATTTTTTCTCAAAAAGCTTTTTATACTCTCCATACCCTTCTTTTTCCAGATTCTCTTTAGGAATGAACCTGAGGGATGCCGAATTTATGCAGTAACGAAGTCCTGTAGGTGAAGGGCCGTCATTAAAAAGATGCCCGAGATGGGAGTCGCCATGTTTGCTCTTCACCTCTGTCCTTGTCATAAAAAGGTTTTTATCTTCTTTTTCAATGATGTTCCCTTTCTCTAATGCTCTCTTAAAGCTCGGCCATCCGGTTTCGGAATCATACTTATCAAGTGAACTGAAAAGCGGCTCACCTGAAACAATATCAACATAAATACCTTCTCTTTTATTGTTCCAGTATTCGTTATCAAACGCCCTTTCAGTTCCGCACTGCTGGGTAACCTGGTACTGCAATGGGTTGAGTTTTTTCTTCAATTCTTCGTTTGCCG
>CAKKPR010000038.1:3984-6459 GCA_919901705.1 Thermodesulfovibrionales bacterium
CGATATAAGCTTAACACGGGTTTGTGAAGAATTTATGAAGGGAGGCTCTTTAACCCTTTACCTTTCTTAAAAACTCCGCACTTTCTTCCGGAAGGGCTGAGTTGATGTACATTCCTGAACCGAGTTCAAATCCTGCTGTCTGGACAACCTTGGGGACAATGCTCAGATACCAGTGGAAATATTCTGAACCACACTCCTTGGGGCTTTCTGAACGGATGACATAGTTATAATCAGGATTATCCAGGCCATGATATAACTTGGCAAGAACTGTCTTTAAGTTATATGCAAGGTCAGCTATCTCATTGTCCTGCATAGCGGCTAATGTTGAAGTATGTCTCTTAGGGAAAATCCATATATGAAAGGGTGAAAGAGCTGCATAAGGTATAAATGTAACAAAGTGCTCTGTATCCAGAATTATCCTTCTGCCTTCTGCAAGTTCGGCCCTCACAGTCGCGCACATCAAACACTCGCCTGTGTTGTCAAAATATCTTCTGGCCTCATCTATTCTTTCTCTGACCTGCATCGGCATCACAGGCGTGCCTACAATCTGGGAATGCGGGTGCTCGAGGGATGTGCCTGCCTTTTCACCGTGGTTTTTGAAGATTATCACATGCTCAATTCTCGGGTCATTGTAAATATCAATGAAGCGTTTTTTATAAATGTTTATTATCTCAGCGACATCCTCGTTTGGCATCAGCGCGGGAGTTGTATTATGCAGCGATGATTCGATTATTACCTCGTGCCTTCCAACTCCTGTCACAAGATGCTTCAGGCCTTCATTTATTCTTGTTCTTTCACCGTCAATATTCAAGGCGGCAAATTTATTGGGAGTGACCCTTATCTTCCAGCTTCCATCAGATGATATCGTCATGATTTCACCGGGAGTTTTAGTTTCATTCCCCGTGCAGAACGGGCATGTGTTTAAATGCTCCGGAAGAAACTTGTGGTCTTTTTTCTGGCGGAAGTCATCAGGCCTTTTAGCCCTTTCAGTGGCTATGATTACCCACTCTCTTGTGATGAGGTTCAATCTTAGTTCTGACATATTATAAGCATAGCATAAACAGAGCATAGCGTATAGCGCTTAGCGTGTATTTTTCGATTTGAGACTCCTGAAAAAGCCCTAAAAGTTGTCATTGCGAGGAGTCCCAAGAGCTTTTGGGACGACGTGGCAATCTCTTTTTTAGCTTATAGCTGTCAGCTTTTAAAGCGAGATTGCTTCGCCTTTGGCTCGCAATGACAAGCGAGGGAACTGTTCGGAATACACTTCTTCAGGGGGCTCAACTTAATTCCTTTATCAGCTTTTCAATATCTTCATCAGTATGAGCAGCCGTCACGGTTATCCGTATCCTTGGCTCTTTCACAGTAGGCGGCCTTATTGCAGGCGCAAAGATTCCCTTTTTTAGAAGATAGCGGGATGTTTTTAATGTATTTTCGATAGAGCCTGTTTTAACCGGGATGATCGGGGTTTCGCTTCCCATGATATCATAGCCGAGCTTTGTTAATCCCTTTGCAGTTTTATCCCTGTTTGACCAGAGCTTTTTTATCAAGGCCGGTTTTTTTTCGATTAGTTCCAACGCAGCAATTGATGCGGCAATAATACAGGGCGGCAGGGCTGTGGAGAATATAAAACTCCGTGTAGTATTTAATATAAATTCTATGGTATCTTTGCTTCCCGCAACAAACGCGCCGAATGAGCCTAATGCCTTTGAAAAAGTGCCCATCTGGATAATCCATGGCTTGGGCTTAATCCCGAAATGTTCAAGGCTTCCTCTGCCTTTTCCCAGTACGCCTGTTGCATGGGCATCATCTATATAAAGAAGCAGGGAGCAGGGAGCAGAGGGCATGGAGTTCAGAGTAAAACAAAGTTCATGAAGCTCTTTTAAAGGCGCGATGTCGCCGTCCATGCTGAAGACAGAGTCTGTGACAACTATCTTTCTTTTTGACTTTGTTTTTCTAATGAGGTTTTCAAGGTGGCCGGTGTTTTTATGTTTATAGATATATGTCTTTGCCCTGCTCAATCTGCAGCCGTCAATTATGCTTGCATGGTTCAGTTCGTCGCTGAATATGGCGTCTCCTTCTTCGGCAATTGCCGGGATTATCCCGGTGTTGGCTGCATAACCTGAATTAAAAACAAGAGCCGACTCTGTTCCCTTGAATCCCGCGATTTTTTTCTCGAGTTCTTCATGCAGAATGCTTCCGCCGCACAGAAGCCTTGATGCGCCTGAACCAAAACCGAATTTCTTTATTGCCCGCTGAGATGCCCTGAGCAAGGCAGGATGATTTGCAAGACCGAGATAATCATTTGATGAGAAGTTTATGTATTCTTTCCCATCTATTTTAATGTGTGCGCCTTGCGGAGAATTGCGGTTTTCAATTTCTCTCAAAAGGTTTTTTTCTCTAAGAAATTTCAATTGTTTTGAAAACATGGTTAACAATATTATACAGCAGTCAACCTTCCAAAAGTTTCAGTAATAA
>CAKKPR010000039.1 GCA_919901705.1 Thermodesulfovibrionales bacterium
TGGCGGGTAATATAGGTCCCTATAAAAGAGAAAAACAGGATAAGAATAAAAACTATTAAAATCCTTTGCTGTCTATTCGACGATACGACTGCTTTGATAAGCGCTTCAGTCTCAGACACAGAAATGAATGATGTAAACTGCAAAAGCAGGTCTGAAGCGCCTTCATCAAAGAATGATTTCCCGGTGATGATGTATCTGCCCTCTAAATCATTGAGCGCTGTTCCATTTGGCATTAACTCGGGTTTATTGCTTGCCAGTACTTGTTTCTTTTCCCTTTCCACGAGCGCTATTATGTTTTCCTGGTATTTCGGGCCTTGCGAGGAAAGGAGAAATTCACTGTCAAGGGGTGATGCAAGCATTAAGGTTGCCGGTTTATCTCCTTTTGAGTCAATAACAGTTTCGGCAGTAATAAGAAAAGGCATGCCGTCAATCTCTGTCATATAATTTTCATTATGACTCAGCTTTATCAAAAGGTTTGTTGGTTTCAGCAGGGATTTTGGAGGCGCATCAGGCCAGTTCTGATAAACCTCTCTTACCCTTCCTTTTGCATCTAACAGCAAGGCATAACGAATCTGAATCAATGAGCGCAAAACCGATGCCTGAGGCAGCCATGAGGGAATTTCATGGAAGTGTCTGGTTTGCGGGGAGCTTGTTGAAAAGTCCTTGCTTTTTACGTAATCAATGAACTGTTTTTGAGATATAATGAGCTTTGACGCTTTATTATGAGTGCTGATATAAAGGTCAAAGTGAAGACGGTCTTCCTGTGATTGCCTGTTAAGCCTTTCAAGTAACTCGGCATAAAAAACAGCCCTGATTCTTTTGGTCTGGAAGTAATCTAAGATTCCTCCTGCAATAATCCCGACCCCAACAGTCAGGATTATCATTTTAATGGTCAGAGGAATGCGTTGAATCATGGAGTTATTTTGGTTCACCTGTCAGCTCATTCTCCTTAAATTTCCATCCTGCTTTTTTAAGGCTGGATGAAGGCACAAATCCTAATTTAGGGTCAAGTTTTGCAACCTCTTTCATAAGATAATTCACCAGCTTTTGGGCATGAGGATTTGCAACATTCTTCCCTTCCCATGTGGTGATGTTGTACGTACGATAGAATGGATATTTTTTTGAAGCAACAGCATCAGCATTAGTAGGCTCATAGCCGTCTATCTTAAGCGCCTTAACCTTGCCCATCTTTCTATAATGCTCTACCATTCCGAGGACCTCCCAGCCGATTGCAGCTTTCTGAGAGGCAACCTTTGCAATCATGTCCGGGATTGAGCCGACCTCGCTGAGACGCGGGCTGAAGAGGTTTTCATTCGGTAATATCAGGCGCCAGTGTCCCGGCCTGTTTTTGCAGTGAAATCTCCCTATTGCCTGAATCGTCCAGTCAGGGCCTTTCTCTCCTTTGTCAGTCTTAAGCTCTGACCATTTGAATATTTTACCTGCAAAAATATCTTTGACCTGCTTAACAGAGAGATTGTTGATTGGATTTTCAGGATGGATAAGAATAACCTTTGAGGCAATTCCAAGCGTGTGATACTTTAACCCCGGAAGCCGGTCTTCTTTCCCGGCAGGACAGCAAAAGCCGCCCATGTCAATTGTCTTACGGCTCAGCATCCCTGCTGCAATGCCGCAGGTCCCTTCCTTAACAGCTATCTTAAGATTGTTATCCTTTGCATATTTTTGAATGATGTGAATAACTGCCTGGTATAAATCCTGCTCAAGTGCAATTGCAATATCAGCATCTTTTGCAAAGTTTTCATATTTAACCGGCTTCTCAATCCACTCCTTTGGCATTTCAACCTTATACGAAGGATCTGTGAATGCCTTGCCGCTTAATCCCTTTTCATTGGCAGCATCTGCCAGAAGCCAGGGCAGAAAAACAGCAGTAAGGATTATGACTGCAGCAACACCTTTTCTGTTTTTTATTCTCATATGTCATTGCCTCCTTTTCACTTAAAAATATCTTTAACCTGCCATTCCCTTTGTGTTGCTCTGAGACATGAGTGGTTTATTGCTCTTTCCTATGCCTTTCAAGTTCTTCATTCAGCTTCTTTATCTCTTTTTTCATCTCTTTCATTTTTAATTCCCTTCCAACAGCCATCTCATAAAATTTTTCAAGTTCCTTCACCCGTTTTTTCAGTTCCCCCTCTGATTCCATAAGCTTTTGCTCGGAGGACTTCAGGGCTGTTATGTCGGTAGCTATAATCACTGAATAAAGGAAGAGACTGTCCGGGTCCATGACAGGCTGGTGGCTCAGGTAGAACCATCTTTCCGCAGCTGTTACCTCCATCCATTCCGAAGACTCCTCTTTTTGTATTCTTTCCGCAAGATACCCGGCGTCTTCTTTCCCCATAGGAAAGATGTCGGTAAACTTGTTGCCGGGTATTTCATTAATTTGTTTATCGGAAAATTCCGCAAAAACTTTATTGCACCTGACGATTCTGAAGTCTTTGTCGACCAGCACAATAAACTCCGTGACATTGTCAAAGGTTATTTCCCATTCGGTCTTGGCCCTCGTGATATCTTTCAGGAACTGGTTTAATTTTTCTTCTGCTTTCTTGCGTTCGGTTATATCTCTGACAACATGGATCAAGCCTATCAGTTGATTATTGCTGTCAAAACGGGGGATGGCCCTTATCTCAATAAACATATTGAGGTGTGGCTCAAATAGTTCAAAAGTGGCAGACTCTCCGGTCTTAAGACAACTGCAACTCGGGCATCCTTCAGGAGGTTTCTCAGTGCCGTGATAGTATTTAAAGCATTTTGTATCAGCTGTTTTCTCAAGGAAAGGAAGCCCAAGTATTTTTTCAGCGGCCTTATTGGCGCGTATGATATTCCAGTCCTTATCATGCACCGTAACCATGTCTGTGATGCTGTTAAACGTATGTTCCCAATCCTGAGAAATCTCGAAAATTTTTTCTTCCATTGTTTTGCGCCCTGCCAGTGCGTCCTCAAGTTCTTTTACTTTCTTTTTGAGTTTTGCAGAAACTACATGGCTGTATTTCCTGAGATATTCCTCATCTTTTATTGGTTTTGTCTTTTTGCTTTTTTCCTCTTCT
>CAKKPR010000040.1 GCA_919901705.1 Thermodesulfovibrionales bacterium
GGACGATCAAGAGCAGGACTATGCCTATAGCATATACCGGATAAGCAAACCTGCTGAGCCAGATATAATCAAAACTCACGATCAGGAACAGGGCTGACATTCCTATGAGAAGCCAGTATATCTGTTTTATGTGAAAGGTAGGCTGTTCGTTTGGCAGTAAAGGCCGTGTTGCACTGTATATCGTCATTATCCCTATAATGGACAGGAGGATTATGAGAGAGAATGTAGCCCAGTCAAAGTTTCTGATTAATCTTCTGTCAATTTTCAGCATTCTTGTCCCTCTTCTGCTCCTTGCTCTCTTGAATCCTCTCCGCTTCTTTATTTTTAAAATACCCCTCTATCGCAAGTTTTGCGATAGGGGCCGCAGCCGCGCCTCCATGGCCTCCATGTTCGACAAATGCACACAATGCAATCTCAGCTTTTTCTACAGGTGCAAAGGCAACAAACCAGGCATGGTCCCGGAATCTTTCAGGCAGCAGGTTTGAACTCTTTCTTATGCCGACAACCTGTGCTGTTCCAGTCTTTCCGCCGACAATAACAATTTTTGACCTGGATGCGCCTCCTGTACCGCCTGCTTCATTAACAACGCCATAAAGGCCTTTTTTTACAAGTTCAAGGGTTTCCTGTTTTATATCCGCCTTTCTGACAGCAGCAGGCAGGGTTTCCAATTTAATTATTGTCGGAGTGTATATGAAGCCGCCGTTGGCAACAGCGCTCATCAACTGCGCCATCTGCATTGGGGTTACCGCGACATAACCCTGGCCAATAGCTGCATTGAATGTCTCACCGAGGTACCACTGCTGATTTCTCTTTTCCAGTTTCCACTTTGTATCAGGAATAAGGCCTGCCCGTTCTTTAACCAATGGCAGTCCTGTCTCACTGCCAAGCCCGAGTTTCCTTGCATATTCTGCAAGCTTGTCTATTCCGACACGTTTCCCTGCTTCATAAAAATATACGTCACATGACTCAACTATAGCCCTGTGCAGAGTAATGGTCCCATGACCGTTTTTTTTCCAGCAGCCGAAACGCCAGCTGCCATAATTAATGCCTCCGCTGCAGGTAACCTTTGTTTCAGGGGTAATAACCCCCTCATTGAGCGCTGCTATCGCTGTGACTATCTTGAATGTTGAACCCGGCGGATACTGGCTTTGCAAGGCCCTGTTTAACATTGGAAGTTTTTTGTCCTGATTCAGCTCTATCCATTGGTCATAACTAATGCCCCGTGCAAATTTGTTCGGATCAAAAGACGGCTTGCTGATGAAACCGAGCACTTCTCCTGTATCAGGTTTAAGAGCAACCAATGCTCCTGCCCTGCCTGCATACAGTTCCTCTGCAGCCTTCTGGAGGTTAATGTCAATGCTGAGTCTCAGGTCATCACCCTTAACAGGCGGTTTATCCTGCAAGGGCCTTATCTCTCTTCCGAGGGCGTCTACTTCTATAATCCTCTCGCCAAAAGTCCCGCGCAAAGATCTGTCAAAAAACAGTTCGGCGCCCCACTGTCCTATAAATGCATCAGGAGGCACATCTCTGAATTCAGGGTCTTTTGACTGCGAGGGGTTAAGTTTGCCGAGATACCCTATGAGATGGGCGCCCACATCGCCATACAGATATTCCCTGCTCATGTCTATGTCTATTATCAGGCCCGGGAAATCAGAACGCCTTGCCTCTACTGCCGCTATTTCAGTGAATGTGAGGCCTTCCTTAAGTTTTATTGGTTCAAACGGGTTTAGTCTCTTTTTGTTTATTTTGGCATTGATATCATTGCTGTTTATGCCCAGGATCTCTGCGAGGGATTGAATATCCACGTTTTCCAGGTGTTCAGGCATAAGTGATGCGTAGAAGTATGGAGAATTTTTTACCAGGGGGATGCCGTTCCTGTCGTATATTATTCCTCTTGGCGCAGGGATCTTGATTATGCGAAGCATATTTTCCGTGGAAATTTTTCTGTATTCCTTCCCCTGCAGGACCTGAAGCTGCCATAACCTGACTGTGAACAGAATGAACAGTCCTGTAATTATAAGGCTTGCTATCCGTATACTGTCCCTGTTGTTATTAATCATTTTGAGGTCTTATGAATATGCCGAGGAAAGAATTCATGATTGCAGATACAATTACTATTGAGATTGCATTGGGAATGGATGTCGGCATAAGTTCAAAGGCAGTTCTCGAAAAAAATACGGTAATCCCGTCGAGTGCAGTAAGAAAAAATATTCCGAACATTCCAAGCAAGGGCGTCCACCTGAAAAAACTTCCTGACATGAATGACGCAAAAAACCCAACAAGGCCTTTCCCCAGGAGGTTAGGGCCGAGGATGTTTCCGGAAAGGCCGTCTTCTAAAAGACCGATTAATGAACCGAAAAACATTCCTTTTGTTTCGCCATGTTTCAGCCCGAAATAATAGGCAATCGCTGCTGTCAGATTCGGGGGCGTTCCAAACACTGATATGCGGCTCTCAAGCAGGAGCGCAAGAAATATTATGCCGAGGAATAAGGCCTTTTTCATCGCCTTGCTATTACAACCTCTTCGAGAGTTTTTGTATCCTGAAAAGGAGTAACCTCTATATTCTGGAAAAGGCCTGCGCCTTTTTTTGTTATTTTGGTTACAGAGCCAACCGGTATATCTACAGGGAAAAGGGAGTCAAGTCCTGAAGTCAGCACCATCTCATTTGCCTTCACTTCATATTCGTGTGAGACATATTTAAGGATGCAGGTCTTTGAGCCTATACCTGAGATTATCCCCTCTGTCCTGCTTTCATGTAGCCTTATGGCTGCTGAAAAGTTTATGTCATTGATCAGGAGTACCGATGAGTAGGAGTCTGAAGAGGATAATATCTTGCCTACAAGACCTCTGGGAGTTATCACTGCCATGTCTTTTTCTATGCCGTCGCGGCTGCCTTTGTCTATTACAAGTGTATTTGCCCATCGCTCATTCCCCCTTGCAATAACCCTTGCAGCAGTTACATATTTTCTCTCTTTTTCTTTTAGGGAGAGCAGCTCCCTGAGCCTTGCATTTTCAAGCGCTGCATCCCTGTATCTCTGCCTCTCTATAAGCAGATTGTCGATCTCTTCCCTTAATCTTCTGTTTTCTTCGTCTCTCAGCCGCATTTTTTTGAATGAGCCTTTTATCGATGAGCACATGGAATGGATGGTATTATTAGCTGCATTAACAGGATACTTTAACAGGTGCAGAGGATTGGATATTCCCCTGTTGGATTGATATGTCATCAGTATGAATGACACAATAATAAGGGAGAAGAAAAGCAAAAGCCTTTTTCTGGGCATTAATTAATGGCTATCTTCCTTAGAAGTTCGAGTTCGTCAAGCATTTTCCCAACTCCCCTCACCACAGCAGTTAAGGGATCGTCCGCTACTATAACAGGAAGTCCTGTTTCTTCTTTTATCAGAAAATCAAGCCCTCTCAAAAGCGCTCCGCCGCCGGCAAGCACAATGCCGCGGTCAACAATATCCGCTGCAAGTTCAGGCGGTGTATTTTCGAGCGCAACCTTTATCGTATCAAGAATTACATTTACGGGTTCGCGCAGGGCTTCCCTGATCTCGTCTTCGTTGATAGTAATAGTCTTGGGGATACCTGATATCAGGTCCCTTCCCTTTATTTCCATTTCTCTGGGGGCATCTCCATTTGACGGATAGGCAGAGCCTATCTCTATCTTTATCTGCTCTGATGTTCTCTCGCCTATCATAAGATTATATCTGCGTTTCATGTGCGCTATGAGCGCCTCATCCATCTTGTCGCCGCCGACTCTCACGGCCTTGCTGTATACGATGCCGTCAAGCGATATGACTGCTATGTCAGTAGTGCCTCCGCCGATGTCAACTATCATGTTTCCTGAAGGTTCGCCAACAGGCAGGCCCACGCCGACTGCCGCAGCCATCGGCTCTTCGATTAAATAGACCTCCCGTGCGCCTGACGCCTGCGCGGCATCTTTTACAGCGCGCTGTTCAACCTGTGTTATGCCTGACGGGACTCCTA
>CAKKPR010000041.1 GCA_919901705.1 Thermodesulfovibrionales bacterium
AGGAGGTTCTAAATGAACAAAAAGCTTATGGCAGTAGCGCTTAGTGTTTTGCTTGTGGGTTCTTTTGCCTGCAAAAAGAAAGAGCAGCAGCCTCTTCCGCAGACGCCGGGTACACCAGGGATGGGGGCACTTCCTCCGGGACATCCTCAGCAAGGACAGGGAAACCAGGGCATAACCATGCCCAAGGGCGATCTCCAGGTTGTTATCCCTGCTAGTGTAAAGGGTAAATGGGGCGCTGTTAAGATTGTTGTTGAGGACAAGGCAACGAAAAAGGCGCAGGAATTCACTGTTAAACTTAACAGCGATCTGCAGATACCAAATTCTAACCTGAAAGTAACTGTAGGAGAGTTTCTCCCTGATTTCAAGATGGATGTTGGCACAATAACCTCAATATCAAATGAGCCAAATAATCCGGCAGTTAGCATTAAGGTATTTGAAGGCGGCAAGGAAGTATTCAAGGGATGGCTCTACGCAAAGTTCCCTGCGATTCATCCGTTTGAGCATCCTAAAGTCGGCCTGGGTCTTAAAGAAGGAGTTAAGAAGGGATAGCGCGCCCTTAGCTCAGCTGGATAGAGCGTCGGACTACGAATCCGCAGGTCGGGGGTTCGAATCCCTCAGGGCGCGCCAGTATAAGGCGCCTGGAGGATTAGCTGGATGCTCCTGAATGATTGGGCTATTTATTCTAGGATTGGTTTTGAAAAAGGGTTTGTCCCGAAAGCCTTCGGGATAAACCCTTTTTTGTTTTTGATGGCAGTTTGTGAGCTGCCGGTTGCTTTTATGTGAGTTAATACTTTAAATTTAATCAGGGGATGTAAATGAAGAAGAATTGCTGGGAAGTTAAGAAATGCGGCAGGGAACCGGGAGGAGCGAGTGTAAAAGAGCTGGGGGTGTGTCCTGCAGCCACTGAGGACAGGCTTGATGGCGTTCACGAAGGCAAAAACGCAGGGAGGGCGTGCTGGGTAGTAGCCGGCACATTCTGTAAAGGTGAAGTTCAGGGATTTTTTGCTAAGAAGTATAAGGATTGCGAGAAGTGTGATTTTTATCAAATGGTCAGGAAAGAGGAAGGCTCAAAGTTTACATTCTCATTTGTTCTTTTGAATATGATAGGCTGGAAAGAAAAAGGCTCTTGAATGGCCGGGCTATAGATTTGGATTGATTTTAAAAAGGGGTTTGTCCCGAAAGCCTTCGGGATAAACCCCTTTTTGTTAGGTTTGATATGCTGTTATCAGTCTGTGGAGGAGAAGAATGGTCAGGGTGACTTTTTATCTTAAGGAAGGATGCTGGATTTGCGACGCCACGCAGGAAATGGTAAACGGACTGATGGTAAAGTATGACCTCAAGATTACAAAGGTTCATATTGACTCAAGCGATGAGTTGTATGAGATGTACAGGTTTGATATCCCTGTACTTGAATTCAGAGACGGCTCGACACTTCACGGGCATATCAGGAAAAAGGATTTACTAAAGAAATTTGAAGAGAATAAGGAGTGAAAAAAGCTGAATATAATATGGATATGAAAGAACAGGATATATATTTTATGAAGATTGCGCTTGAGGAGGCCGGCATTGCTTTTTCAGAGGGAGAAGTTCCTGTAGGAGCAATTATTGTAAGCGATGGGAATATTATTTCAAAGGCACATAACACACGTGAGGCATCGAAAGACCCTACTGCACACGCAGAGGTACTTGCAATAAGAAAAGGAGTAGAAAAAAGCGACAGCTGGCGGTTAAGCAATGCCACGCTTTATGTAACAAAAGAACCCTGCATCATGTGTGCAGGTGCGATGGTCAATGCAAGAATTAAGAGGCTTGTTTACGGTTGCAAAGATGAAAAAGGCGGTGCAGCCGAGAGCCTGTATCATCTTCTTTCGGATAAAAGGCTTAATCATCAGGTGGAGATAGTCTCAGGCTTTCTTGAGGATGAATGCGCAGAGATATTGAAAAAGTTTTTTCAGGAGAGAAGATAGTTTTAGAAAATGATGTAAATACAGGCATAACATTCTCGCTCAATGCCTGTTTTTTATCTGTATTCCTTAATTTATTGTCTTGTTGTAAACTAAAAACTGTTCACTATTCACTAAAAACTGATTTGGAGGGGTGCCAGAGCGGTTGAATGGGACGGTCTCGAAAATCGTTGTGGGGGCAACTCCACCCAGGGTTCGAATCCCTGCCCCTCCGCCAGTTGACTATAAGTATATGGATAAAGGATTTGTATATGTGCTTGAGTGCTGTGACCAGAAATTATATATTGGTTCTACGAGAGATTTGGATAACAGACTCTATGCGCACAGAATGGGTCGAGTAAAGACTACTAAAAGCCGTAGACCAGTGAAGTTAATATATTCCGAGGAATTTGTAAACTATACAGAAGCGCGTAAAAGGGAAATATATTTAAAAAGTGGCACTGGCAGAGAATGGTTGAAGGCAGCGTTAGAGGTTTCCTAATTTGGACGGTCTCGCTCTCCTCGGCGAGTCCGCTTGGGGCGGAAAAATCGTTGTGGGGGCAACTCCACCGGGGGTTCGAATCCCCCCCTCTCCGCCAGAATAAAGTTAGAAGTGAAAAGGTGGAAATTAAGAGTTAAAGGCGGCAAGCTATTAACTCTCATTTGTAGGAGGAAAGATGGACATTAATTTTAAAAAGATGCTTATCCCTGCAATTATAGCCCTGTCGTCCATATCCGTATTACTCGTAATCAGGGGGATTAGTTTCAGATTGCTCCACAGATGGGCGGAAAAGACAAAGACGAAGCTTGACGACATAATAATCGTGGTACTTAAAACGCCGTCTGTTTACTGGTGCGTTGCCATAGGACTTTATATAGGGATTGCAATTTCGGAACTCCCTGAAAGATATGTCTTTTATCTAAGCAGGGCGATCCATGTGATTGTAATATTATCCATTACCATTGCAACGGCAAACCTTGCGGGTAAGATATTCAGAAATTATATGCAGAAATCTAACCTTCCTATTCCAACAACAGGGCTTGCATATGGGATATTAAAGGGGACAATACTGGCCCTGGGGCTTTTGATAATACTAAGTTTCCTCGGGATTTCCATAACGCCCCTAATTACAGCATTAGGTGTTGGAGGCCTTGCAGTTGCGCTTGCGCTTCAGGATACCCTTGCAAACCTTTTTGCCGGTATTCATATTCTTGTGGAAAAATCAATCAGGGTAGGTGATTTCATAAGGCTTGAGACAGGGCAGGAAGGCTATGTTGAAGACATAACATGGAGAACAACAAGGGTAAAGATGCTCCCGAATAACATGGTTGTAATTCCAAATAATAAGCTTGCACAGAGCATCGTCACAAATTATTATCTGCCTGAAAAAAGGATGTCTCTGTCTATCCCAGTCTCTGTCGGCTATAATTCTGATATAGATAAACTTGAAAGAATCCTCACCGAAGAGGCAAAGAAGGCGGTTGAAGAAGTTTCAGGACTTCTTGGGGATCCTGAGCCTGTTGTCAGATTTATCCCCGGATTTGGCGAAAGCTCCCTTGATTTTACCCTGGTATGTCATGTGAGAGAATTTACAGATCAGTTTCCTGTTCAGCACGAACTGAGGAAAAGGCTATTTAAGAGATTTAAAGAAGAGGGCATTGAGATTCCATTCCCTCAAAGGACAGTATATCTGAGGGAGGAGAAAGACTGGAAAGTGTAAAAAAATTTACAGGGCGGCCACAGTAGGCCGCCCTTAGCATATCTTAATGACCGTGTCCTGACTTATACACGCCGGGTACTTCAAATAGATTTGTATAAGTGTTTATAACTTGTGCTGCTTTATCTCCTGTCGGTATCCCTTTTACAACCTCTCTTGTCTGCATGTCAATGACATACAATGCGCCATCAGATGCATTTGTTGCATATGCCTTTTTACTATCAGCGCTGAAAACTATATGCCCCACGTGATTGCCATTACCAACAGCAATATCCTTGAGTTTGAGTCCTGTCTTTGCGTCAACTATCGAGATGACATTTGAACCATAAGGCGTGAGAACAACATATTTCCCGTCAGGTGTGAGATAAGGATGCCCGACACCGTTTGCTCCTTTGATAGTCCTAATAATTTTCTGCTGCGCTACATCAATAACTGCAACAGTACTTCCGCCGAATTTCGGACCGGGCCCACGGTTACAGAAATAGAAATATTTTCCATCAAGGGTGAATATGCCGTGATGTCCTTCAATTGCTTCACCTTCAGCAGTCGGGATCTCGATCTTCTTTATCTCTTTAAATGTCGTGAGATCAACAATCGAGACAGACGGTTTTATCTTTGCTGCGTCATTGCCCTCGTAGACTATCCATACCTGCTTGTTGTCCGGCGTCGGGATAAAGTAGTGCGCTGGGCTGTCGCCATCAATTGTTGCGGCGACTTCAAGAGATGGGATATTCAGGACATATGACTTTTTGTCGGCATAGTTCTGGACAAAGGCATATTTGCTGTCCCATGTAAAGGCTGAGTGCATCATCAGTGGCCCTTTCTGTTCTTTGTTAGCGTGATCAACTGCAAAGGTCTTTAATTCTTTGTCGGTTTTTGCATCCAGAAGCACTGCCTTTACTTCACCGGTATGATTAATAAGAACATACTTTCCGTCAGGAGTCACAAGTGGGTGTTTTACATTTTTCCCTGTTTTGATATGTTTCAGGGTTTTATGCGTCATCGCATCAACAACAGTAACCGAATCGCCGCCGTTTTCTCCAACATAAATCTTTTTCAGGTCAGGTGTAAGACATGCGAGCCAGCCCGTCGGCCCAGTCTCGCAGTGGCCGATGACCATGTCCTTTTGCGGATCAATAAAAGAGAGTGTCTTCGAAGCCGCATTCGGTACGAATATCCATTTTGCAACGGCTGCATAAACTAAGCTGCTTAAACTGATTACGATAAATGCTATTAGCAGAAATCTGAAAAGCCTTGAGTTGTTTTTCATTACGTTTACCTCCTCTTTGTTTAGGCTAAGACTTAGATTTTAAAAAAACGCCTCCCTTCATAGATTCCTTTGTTTCTATGAATAAATTATATTTTATGGGGGGGGATGTCAACTTGAAGTTATAATTTGAGGGGATTTACAGATAGGGATTGAGAGTAATCTGGATCAATGTAACTTCTTTTACTTTAGCACAAATTCATGTTTGCACTTCTTGCACGTAACGCTGTGACCCTTTTTCTTGCCCTTGAAATGCTGGGATTTCCCGCACCGCGGACATTTGGTGTAAAAACTCAGGATTGTTGACCAAACTGCGATAAAATTATACATAACTTATGCTACCATAAAACCTATGGAATCTGAATTTTTAAAATCACTTGTTATTATCTTTGGCGCCTCTGCATTAGTGGTATTTCTGCTTCACAAGCTGAAGATACCCTCTATTGTTGGCTTTCTTGTTGCAGGCGCTATTATTGGTCCTTATGGTATAGGAATTATAAAAGATATCCATTCAATAGAGATAATGGCAGAGATCGGCGTGATTCTTCTTCTCTTTACCATCGGTATTGAGTTTTCGATGGCAAAACTGACAAGAATGAGGAAGGCTGTTATAGCAGGCGGTGGAATTCAGGTATTGCTCACGATAGCTTTATCTGCTACTGCTGCCTATCTTGTAACCGGCAATGCAAACAGGTCTGTCTTTTTTGGCTTCCTTATAGCATTAAGCAGCACTGCAATTGTTTTAAAGATGCTCGCTGAGAAAGGTGAAATAGACTCACCGCATGGACGCATAATGGTGGGTATATTGATTTTCCAGGATCTCTGCGTTGTGCCGCTTATGCTCTTAATCCCTTCTCTGTCAGGAGATGAAATAAACATAGCGGATGCGTTAATAAAGATGGGGAAGGCAGCCCTGATAATAGCAATTGTGCTGTTAAGTGCAAGATGGGTTGTCCCGGGATTACTCCATCAGGTTGTACGCACAAGAAGCCGTGAATTATTCATAACAACGATAATACTCATCTGTATCGGTATTGCTTTTCTAACCTCAAGGTACGGTCTTTCACTTGCACTCGGGGCTTTTTTGGCAGGACTCATAATATCAGAATCAGAATATGCACATCAGGCAACATCAGATATATTGCCATTTAAGGACAGCTTTATAGGCATGTTCTTTGTTTCTGTCGGGATGTTAATGGATGCCGGATATATGTTTGATAATTGTCTGAAGATAGCAGTTGTGGTTGCATTGATATTTGTCCTCAAGGTAGTCACAGGCATAATCTCAGCTCTTTCAATAGGAAGCCCCTTGAGAACCTCTGTTACTGCAGGACTCGGACTTGCTCAGATTGGAGAATTCTCCTTTGTGCTCGCAGTTGCAGGAAAGGCAGCAGGCATTATAACAGGGGAGTTTTATCAGGTATTCCTATCCTCGTCTGTTGTAACAATGATAATGACGCCGTTTATCCTCAAGTCAGCGCCTTTTGTCTCCGGATGGATAACCTCGAGACATCTTTTGAAGAGGATAGCCAGCCTTAAGAGAGTTTCTGAAGGGGAAGGTTTCCCACGAAGGAGACACGATCATGTGATCATAATCGGGTTTGGCCTTAACGGGAGAAATCTCGCAAGGGTCCTGAAAGAGGCAGAAATACCCTATGTCGTGCTTGAGATGAACAGCGACACTGTAAGAGAGCTGAAGAAAAAGGGAGAGCCGATATATTATGGTGACGGGTCAAGTATGGAAATATTACATAAGATGGGCATAGAAAAAGCAAGGCTTCTTGTTATTGCAATATCGGATCCTGTTTCCACAAGGAGAATAGTTTCTATTGCAAGACATGAAAATCCAGATGTTCATATCATTGTAAGGACAAGATATCTTGCCGAGGTGAATGAACTCAGAACGCTCGGCGCTAATGAGGTGATACCTGAGGAGTTCGAGACCTCTATTGAGATATTCTCAAGGGTGCTTCATAAGTATAATTTTCCTAACAATGTAATACTTGATATGGTGGATAAAATAAGGAGTGACAGTTATACAGCATTAAGAAGTGTCGAGCTTCCAAAGAGATATCTTTTCGAAAAGTGTGAATGGCTTCCTGAGATAGAAATAGATGGTTTTAGAATTTCGGAAGGCTTGCATCTTGCGGGCAAGAGCATAGCAGAGCTTCAGGTAAGGAAGAAGACAGGGGTAACAATTATAGCGGTAAGGAGAAGCCATGAAGTTTTTACAAATCCTGAGCCTGATTTTAGATTTAGGGTAGGAGATATAATATTATTTACAGGTGAAAGAAAAAATATGATGAAGGCATTGGATTATTTCAAAGGGGAGGAATAATGCTTCTCTGGCTTGAATTTATAATCTGCAACGCTGGGAGATGGCAGTATTCGAGTTATTAAATATTAAGCAATGAACAGAATAATAATCATAATCTTTTTCTCCATATTTGTTTATTTTTATAGTTTCCTTTGCATAAATGCACAGGCACAGAATTCTAATGATTATCTTATTCTTGATGGCCTGCATAAATTTTCACCTGACGACAACTCTGCATATTCCTTCCCTGAGCATGATGATTCTGGATGGAAATCAATAACTGTGCCGGGGAGCTGGCAATCACAGAATATAAAGCCCGTAAAGGGCATTGGCTGGTATAGAATTCGTTTTACTATTCCCGATGACTTTAAACAGGAAAAACCTGCTTTATTGCTTGGAAGAATAGGAGACGCAGACGAAGTTTTTCTTAATGGTGTGAAGATAGGAGGAGAGGGTCTGATTGATAAAAGATTTGTAGAGGCCACAAAGGTTGAAAGACTATATGATCTGCCTGAAAATATTCTGAAATATAACAATAGCAACCTTATCTCTATCAGGGTAATAAATACTTATTTGAATGGTGGAATATTTGATAAAGGTGTAGTTATTGGCGACTATAATCTCCTTTTAATAGAAAAGTTTAACCGGGATAGATATATCCTTATTTTAGAATTTTGCTTTTTTACTTTTTTTTCTATTTTTTTTATAACCTGTCTATTTTTTTATATGAAAGGTCTTCGGGACAGGGAATACATGTATCTTTGGCTGTTTACTTTAATGTATGGGGTCCTTTTTGTATTCGGCAGTATGTCTTTTTATAATACAGGACTTAAAACGCCGTTAATCCAGCAAGTGATTATTTGTATTTCTGCAATACTTCCTCTAAGCATTATTTTGCTCTTAAATTCAATATATCAGAAAAAACTCACCCTGTATTTAAAGCTATTTGTTCTGCTCTTTCCTCTTTCTGCGCTTGCGCTTGTACTTTTTCCGGATTATGCATCAAGAGTATTCTTATATAAGTTATGGAGAATATTATTTTTCTTTGCAGCTTTCTTTATGATATTCCAAGCTATTAAAGCATATTACAATAAAGTTAATGAATCAGCCCCTATC
>CAKKPR010000042.1:0-1664 GCA_919901705.1 Thermodesulfovibrionales bacterium
TTTTTATCCTTTAATCACTCCCATAGGCCGCAGCCTTGCAACCTTTTTAGATATTCCTGCCCTATGAACAACATCAACAACCCTTGAGATATCCTTATACGCCTCTGACATCTCCTCTGCCAGTGTCTCTCTTCCGGCAGAGCGTACTATGATACCTTTGTCTTCCATCTCACGCCATATAGCCCTGCCTTTTGCCTTTTTTATTGCCTGATGCCTTGACATCACCCTTCCCGCGCCATGGCATGTTGAGCCAAATGTCTCCTGCATAGCCTTTTCAGTTCCAAGCAGGACAAAGGACGCCCTGCCCATGTCACCGGGGATTAAAACAGGCTGGCCTGTGTTTTTATAGATATCAGAAAGTTCAGGATGTCCGGGCGGAAAGGCCCGTGTTGCTCCTTTCCTGTGAACTATGAGCCTTTTCCTTTTGCCGTCCACAATATGCTCTTCGACCTTTGCGATGTTATGTGCAACATCATAAATGAGATTCATGCCAAGCTCTCCCGGTGTGGTCCTTAAAAAATTCAGAAATGCCTCTCTGGCCCAGTGCATTATGCACTGCCTGTTGGCCCATGCATAGTTTGCAGCAGCCCCCATAGCAGCCAGATAATCCTGCGCCTCAGGGCTGTTATAAGGAGCACAGGCAAGTTCCCTGTCAGGCAGAGCAATATTGTATTTACTTGCAGCCCTCGCCATAACCTCAAGAAAATCCGTGCACACCTGATGCCCGAAACCGCGCGAGCCTGTATGTATCATTACGGTAACCTGTCCTTCAAACAGACCTAAGGCAGTAGCAGCCTTTTCATCATATATCTCATCTACGTGCTGAATTTCAAGGAAATGATTGCCGGAACCCAGAGTCCCCTGCTGCGCCCTGCCCCTTTCATAAGCCTTTTTGCTTATGAGTTCAGGGTCAGCGCCATCTATGCAGCCGCCTGACTCAATCCTGTCAAGGTCTGATGCCTCTCCATACCCCTCATCAACAGCCCATCTGGCGCCATTAAGTAATAATCTCTCTTCATTCTCAGGCGTAAGCCTTATCTTTCCTTTTGAACCAACGCCGGAAGGAATTTCATTATAAAGAAGATTCACCAGGTCTTTTAATTTCGGGATTATATCTTCTTTGCTCAGGTTCGTCCTTAGAAGACGCACACCGCAATTTATATCATAGCCAACGCCTCCGGGTGAAACCACACCTTCCTTTAGATCAAATGCAGCCACACCGCCTATTGAAAACCCATAGCCTGTATGGATATCAGGCATTGCCATGGATGCCCCCACAATCCCGGGAAGGGTTGCAACATTCGCTACCTGATCTATACACTGGGGTTCAAGGTCTTTTTCAAGGATTTCATCAACATAAATAATCCCCTTAACCCTCATCCCCGGCTTGTAGTCTGAGGGGATTTCTATCCTTGTGTCGTCAATCCTTTTAAGTTTTTCAGGAAGCATTCTTTCCTCTTGCCGTCATTGCGAGCCCTTCGTCTTTGTCATTGCGAACGCAGTGAAGCAATCTCATCTTGATATAAATCGACATAATCGAGATTGCCACGTCGTCCCGATATTATCGGGACTCCTCGCAATGACATCAAAACTTCTACCTATAAAACATCCTATCAGATATCAAAGATAACATCTATCTCCCAAATATCGCTGACCTTTTCTAT
>CAKKPR010000042.1:1764-8063 GCA_919901705.1 Thermodesulfovibrionales bacterium
GCCAGTCTTGCAAATTCCTCTATGCTGAGAGTCCCCGGCCTTCTATGCGGGTCAATTCCGGCCAGAGCAATCTTATCCTTTACATCAGCCGCCAATGTCTTAATGGCATTTGCAAGGGTCTTTCTTCTCTGTGTAAAAGCTGTCCTTACTACCCTGAAGAAAAGTTTCTCATCCTTCACCTTTACTGATGGAAATTCAAGCATCTCTATATATAAGGCAGCAGAGTCCACTTTCGGCACAGGCCTGAAAGCGCCACGCGGTATTATGAATTTAAGAGATGGAACCGCATAATACTGAACCATTATTGAAAGCACACCATAAGCTTTTGTGTCAGGCACTGCGACAATCCTCTCAGCCACTTCCTTCTGGACCGTAAGCATCATGGACTTCAGATTTTTCCCGCTCTCTATCAGCCTGAAGATTATCGGGGTTGTGATGTAATAAGGAATATTCGCAACTACCCTGAATTCGGGAAGGTCATTATAAGAATACTCAAGGGCATCTCCATATACAAGCTCAATATTTTCATATCCATCCAGCTCGGCTTTAAGTCTTTCATAGAGAGCCCTGTCCAGCTCTATTCCTATAACCCTCTTTGCCGCTGCTGCAAGCATCATTGTCAGCCTGCCGGGACCCGGGCCTATCTCAACAACTGTATCTTCAGATGAAAGATTAGCAGCCTCTACAATCTTTCCGAGTATTGACGGGTCATAAAGAAAATTCTGGCCAAGATATTTTTTGGTTCTCATTTTTCCCAATCCTCAAACAAGAGCAGGCAGAATATAGTACCCTCGCGGCTTTTTCCCGAGCAATACACGATTTATTTCCTCCCATTGTCATTCCCGCTTGTCGGGAATCCTTCCTGTTTGTTTCAGAATCGTTAAGAAAGATTCTGGACAAGCCAGAATGACAGATAAGGGTCGATTAAATCAACCTTACCCCTGCATAATAACAGCAGGCCCCGTTATCGAGGTCATTTATAAACGACCTCTCTATTCCGTCATCAAACAAGACCCTGACAAGACAAAAACCGCCTTCAAGAGATGAATGCTTTTCTTCGACAACCTCGCCGCATCCCCACACATTGTATCTCAGGTGTTTCACCCTGTCGCCGACCTTCAGGTAAATCCTCGGCTTCATTATTAATTATAACAAAAGCCTGAAGCAATAGATTTTACTGATTCTGATATTACGGTTCTTTCTCATTTCACGTGGGTAATTCCCCCTTTCCGCACACAGGCGGATTCGCTGAGGAGAAAAAAAAGGGGGTTAGGGGGTTGTCATGACTTGCATTCATGCTGTCCGGCAATTGGTATAAAGCAAAGTCCTTGATACTCTTGCATGTTTTAAAGTTATTTTATACTGATTGTTTTAAACAACCCCCTGTATCCCCCTTTGTTAAGGGGGAATAAAAAAGACTTTCTAAACACTTTACCCACTCAATTTGAGAAAGAGCTGATATTACCTTATGTACGTCCCCTGCAAAGAATATATGAAATGGCCTTTAATAGTCAGCGCTTCTTCCTTCCATTCTTCAGGCAGCGGCCAGTAAGGGGCGGCTTCCTTAAGCGCCTTTATTGCCGCCTCATCAAGACTCCTGTATCCTGATGTCCTGACGAGATCCACGCTGCCGAGGGCGCCGTTCTTTTTTATTGTAAAATTTATATAGAGGTCTCCATAAAGTCCTCTCATTGCTGCATCAGAGGGATACTGCCATATACCCTCAACCTTTTCTCTCAGCCTCCTCATATAACCATAATATTTAAATTCTTTTGCATCAAACGTAATAGTGCTTTTCGCTGTTTTGTCTTCCTGCTTTTGTGCTGATTCTGATATCACCGCCCTGTCAAAAAGATTCTCTCTTTTAAGAGGAAAGGAGAAGCCGCCGGTCCCCGGCGGCATTTTGAATTGGCCGTCAGCTGAAGAGTCCCCCATGCTTCCGGGCCTCTGCCCTTTCATAACTTGCGGAATTTGGGAACCGCTGTCCTTTGGAATACTGCTTTGAGGTTTGATATCCGTGGTCTGAGGTTTTTCTGACTTCTCATTCATGACCTCGGGCTTTTGAGTCTCAATATCCTGAGGCAGCGGCGCTGCCTTGGGGAGCGGCACAAAACTTTCAGTCTCTGCTATCTCACCAAGCGTAACAAGTCTTGCAAAAAACGGCGAGCCTTTCTGTTCCTGTCTGGGAGGCCGGATAAAAAGAAAAGACATCGCAAGCAGGTGTATTACTATGGAATAAGATATAAATCTTTTTATTGTCAATTTAAAAATCTTTTGAAAAATTTCATAAAAGATATGAGCGGTCCCTTACTTGAAGTTTTTTCAAGCCAGAGCCTCATACACACCTCCTGTATCTCTTTTCTCCTGAAAAGAGATACCATCTTCTCTGTAGAATTGTCATCTTTCAGAAAATAATCGCACAGGTTTTTCATAATCAGAAACCTGGAGTAAAACCTTCGCTTCCACATTTTTTTATAATCAGAAGGTTTTCCTGATATTATCGCCATGGCTGCAAATTCGCCTGCCTTCATTGCATGATAGATTCCTTCATAAATCAGCGGCATTACGTGTCCTGCTGAATCACCTGCAAAAAATATATTATTTTTATTATATAACTCTCCGTCCCATAATGGAATCTTGTAAATCCGTGTCGCATTTTGTTCATCTAACCCACGCCTCTTTTGAAACTTTTTCAACAAATCCTTCAAGGCTTCAGGTTTTACGCTGCCTGTACCGACAGAAATGCCTTCAGCAGCAGGGAAGACCCATGAATAGGATTTTGGCGCATGAGACGAGCCAAACCAGAACTCGCATTGATCAGTATCTACATTTTTTATCTTCTCAGAGATGGTATATAAAGAAGAAGGAAGCTTCAAACCAACAGCAAGCCGCACCCTCGAATTCACTCCATCAGCAGCAATAAGGTAATCAGTTTTTATAAGCTCCTCTTTCCCATCAATAACTACCCTTGCAACCAGCTGTCTTTCTGGTTTTTCAAGTTGTTTGAAATCAGCCTCAAGAAGCGCTGCTCCGCTTTTTTTTGCCTCCTCCCTTAAAATGGAATCAAATTCACCCCTATGGACTATTGCAAGAGAGCCGCCTTTAACCTCTATCTCAATAGAATTTTCTCGGGGAGATACAAACCTCACTTTTCTTATCTCTCTTATTATTGCCTTTTTAGGTATGCCAAGTTCATCGAAAATTGTAGATGGAACTCCACCTCCGCACGGCTTAATAAAAGAAAGGTTTTTTTCAATCAGGATTGTATCTGTTCCGTTTTTTGAGAGGAAGCGGGCTGCCGTTGAGCCTGCAGGACCTGCGCCAACAACCAATACCTTAGTTCTGAGCATACTTTATTATACAGCGTTAGAATTAGTTGGGGCTCGGCGCTATTCTTTACTAATCCCTAAACCCTCAATCTCTGATAATTTTTCAGAATGCAGGCGGGAACGGACAGTGGATTCTGGCCCTCTTTATGCCGGAAGAACCATTGAGATAATATGCCGCTATTTTGAAGAAAAAATCTCCGACAGAACCTGATATAGTGCCGTCCCTGTTCTCATTCCAGTTGAGGGTCTTTTCATTATTATTTATAGCAACGATCAGATAGATATGGCCTTCTCTCATCTCGCTGATATCCTCATCACTCGGGATAGGCAATCCCTTTGTTACGCCGAACTGTGTATGTGAATGGAAATCACCTATTATCTGAAGCCTGTCAAATTTCTCGAGTATAGGCTCGATCTTTTTATGATTCTTGTGCTGGAAGGTAACT
This sequence comes from Thermodesulfovibrionales bacterium, assembly GCA_919901705.1. Classification (GTDB taxonomy): domain Bacteria; phylum Nitrospirota; class Thermodesulfovibrionia; order Thermodesulfovibrionales; family UBA1546; genus SCSY01. The sequence goes on from CAKKPR010000042.1 coordinate 5,540, forward strand.
CCCTTATGCTTCCTTCTTGCAGTCTGAAAACTGAAGGCATGTTCGATTATAAATCTGCCCTCAGGTTTGTAACCCAGAAGAATGCCAAGGCTCTCCCTCTTATAAACTTCAGCCGAACTCAGCAAAAGATCTATAAATGCATTTTCAGATAAGTAGACTCTCATTTTTTCATCTTATGCCCCGGGAGTCTCACGCTAAGCACCGGACATGGCGCATCCCTTACTACACGCTCTGCCGTACTGCCGAAGATAACCCTGTCAAGCCCTTTTCTGCCATGTGTGCCTATTACTATAAGGTCTATCTTATTTTCTTTGGCAAATTTTATGATTTCATCGTATGGGATGCCCTTTATAACGGCCCGGTCAATATCCTTAAATCCTCTGAGTTCCTCAACGCCGTATTTCTCTATCTCTTTTTTGGCGTTTTTCTCTATATCCTTGTACAGTTCATCCATTGATATATGAGGCACATACCAGCCGGTGGCCTGCGCTATATCATGCATGACATGAAGGACATACAGCTTTGCGCCATAGTGTTTAGCCATATCAGCGGCATACGGCAGGGCATTGTCTGAGCCTTCTGAAAAATCTGTCGGGAAAAGAATCCTTTTAATTTCCATATTAAGCCTCCCTTAAATATTTTGCTGCATCCTCAGGGGATGTTGTTACCACATAAAAGCCTGAGCCCCACTCGAATCCGCTCACCCTCGTAAGTCTCGGCATGACCTCCATATGCCAGTGGAAATCTTCTCCAAGGGTATGCCAGTGATTACGCCGCGGTATCCTGTTGGGCGCTGTGTGAATAATATAATTATACGGGGGATTTTTCAGTATTGTACCAAGCCTTTTCATCAATGAAGACAGTATCAGGCCAAAGTCCTCTGTTTCGTCCGGGGATATGTCCTGAAACGCGCAGGAATGTCTCTTGGGCATTATCCAGAATTCGAATGAAAACCTCTGCGCATAAGGGCAGAAGGCAATAAAATTTTTTGTCTCGAAGATTACTCTTTGTTCATACCGCAATTCCTCCCTCATTATGTCGCAGAATATACACCGCTCCTTAAAGGCATAATACTGCTTTGCGCCGTCAAGTTCTTCCTTAACGCGCTTCGGGATAATCGGCGTTGCAATAATCTGAGAATGCGGATGGGAATAAACAGCGCCTGCCTCCTTGCCTGAGTTCTTATATATCAATATATACCTCATTCTTGAATCTCTTTCAAGGTCAGCGGTCCTTTCCTTGTAAAGGGTGACAACCTTAACCACCTGTTCAAAACCCATATCCTCAGGCCTTTTATTATGTTCAGGAGTCTCTATGAAGATTTCATTTGCGCCGATACTGTTCATCTTGTCATACATGCCGATACCTTTTCTGCCGAGGTCTCCTTCTATCTGGAGAATAGGATTGGAACTGGGGATTACCCTTACCTGCCAGCCCGGTTCATTAGGCTTCGAGCCGTTTCCCCTGATCGCAGCTATCTCGGAAGGAGTTTCAGACTCCCTGCCTGAACATAATTTGCAGCCGGATTCTTTTATATCATCAGGCAGATGGTATTCTTCAGGCGCTTTTGAATCAGACATGACAGCAACCCATCTGTTAAGCAAAGGGTCTTTTCTTAGTTCATGCATTAAGAATTCCTCTCATATATATACTTCAGCCCTTTTAAAACAAGAAACGGCTCAATATACTCAACCCTCTTAAGAAATGGCGCAACAAGCTCAGCGTAACCACCTGTTATAACCACCTTGAATCTCTCTCCTGCCATCCCTTCCACCTCTGCTATAATCCTGTCCACAGCGCCTGCCGTCCCATATATAATACCAGAAAGTATGTTTCCCGTTGTATCTTTTCCCAATGGCGTTAAAGGCCTGGAAAGCTCAATGTCAGGCAGTTGAGAAGCCTCTTTAAAAAGAGCCTTCTCCATAAGCCCAAGGCCCGGCATTATAGCGCCCCCCTTATATACATTTCCGCTGCCGATAAAATTGATTGTAGTCGCCGTCCCGAAATCTATAACTGCAACAGGAGCGCCAAAAAGATTACATGCTCCGGCAGAGGCTGCAATCCTGTCTGTCCCGAGTTTCTCAGGCTCATTTATCTGAAAATCAATGCCTGTATTTAACTTATGGGTCAGTATAAGAGGCTCTTTCCTGCACAGAGTTTTACATGCAGCTTCAAGGGCCTCTGTATGCCCGGGCACCACAGAAGATATTATAACCCCTTCATACGTTTTGTCTATATTTTTTTCTTTTATGAAACCATTAATAAGTGCGGCATACTCTGAAGAAGACTTTAAAGGCCGGGTATCCATTTTTTGGATAACAAGGCCTGCCTCAGTAAAAAAGCCTATGCTTATTGAGGAATTACCGATGTCTATAGCAATAAGGTTCATCTTAAAAAACAGGCTCAGGTTGAGGTTAAGGTTCCGAATTCCCCTATCTCAGCCTTAATTTTGTCCTCCTTAATTTTTTCGGTTCTTTCTCATTTCAAGTGGGTAATTCCCCCTTTCCGCACACAGGCGGATTCG
>CAKKPR010000043.1 GCA_919901705.1 Thermodesulfovibrionales bacterium
GTACACCATGGAGATGGATTAATCTTCATAAAGACAAGTCCTCAGGCAGACCCGTTCCTCGACGACATATTTGGTGTGAAATTCACTGGCCAAACCACATCGAGCGACCTTGTGGTAAACCTCACCGAAAGCCCGGTAAGCGCGGTAGGGACACTGCAGAGCAGTGGCAAAAACGTAGTGGCAACAATAAACTCCAATACAGCCGAAAGCTACGGATACGTAGTGGACAAACACAACACCTATCCTTCAATAGTATACAACCAATACAACAGGGGCAAAGTGCTGCTTTATAACTTTGACCTTCTCTACATAATGGACGAGGCGAAAGTAAAAGAGCTAATACAGAACAGCCTGAGTCTTGTAAGTCCTGTTGAAAGCTATCCAATAGCATTGGGTAGCATGCCCGTAAGGATAATGCTTGCAAACTCCACAGAGCCCGTGGACGTAAAAGTAATAGAGACGATACCATCAGGCATGACCTATGACACCATAGCGCCTCAGGCAGCGGAGACGACCCAAAACACGATAACCTGGCAGAAATACCTGAATGCTGGAGAAAAGGCTGTATTCGGATACTACCTCAATCTCCCTGATATGAGAGGAGATTACACGACCAATACAGAATTGAGATACGACAATAACGGATACTACAGGACATACGGAAACTACAGCCTGACAATAAATATTCAGAACAACTCGTTTGAGTTGCAGCAATTAATAATCGCAGAGTTGAGAAACATAATAACAGATAACATTGCTGATGCAGAAAAGATAACAAATGCTGTCAGCAATCTCTCTGCGATAAATACAAACGCTTCAAACAGGAAAGAGGCAGAGCAGAACATAAGACTGATAACGAAGGCAACGGATGAAGTGAGGAAACTAACGTTCGATGCCACGGAGATAAGACTAAAACTCGACGAGCTATTAAAAACATGGGAGATGAAGTGGTTTTTGCTTTGAGGTTACCTTGCGGGTTTTATCTCAAGCAACACTATTTTTTTCGTCTCAGAAGTGATATTGAACCTCTCATCTCCCCTGTAACCCGCAATCCATACTATATCTTCTCCCGACAGGACTAGCGGAATCTTATCACGTTCATCCCTCGGAACCTTTTCATCAACAAAAAAATCCTGAAGCTTTTTCTTTTTCCCGAAACCTGCGGGATAAAAAAAATCGCCAGCCTTTCTTGACCTGATGACCAAAGGTGTATTTACCTTATCCGCATCAAATATAGCTACACTTTTTTCTTGCGCTTTGCGCTCTGCGCTCTGCTCCTCAATAGAACTCTTAATCAAAATTTCTGCCTCTCTCAAAATAATTTCTCCCGGCACTTCGAGGCTGTAAGTTCCAATTTTCACAGGGAGCTCTGATGTGAGGATTAAAGTTGAATAACCCTTAATCACCCTTATCCCCTTTGGAAGATAAAGCCTGTCGCCCGAATCTCCGTTCTTAATAAGCCCCATGATATCTTCTATATGAATGAAACTAATTCCTCTTAAACCCTTAACAACATCTATTGCCCTTCTTAAGACCCTCCTTAAAATGACCCTATCCATATTTTCAAGCGGAACAAGGAAGAGTTCGATCGTCTTATCTGTTTTTTTGGGAATGAGTTTCATCAATGTTTTAGTGACGATAAGCTCAAGATAGTTATCCTCTTCCCTTATAATCTCGCTCATCCTGCTGATTGTGTTAATAAGGTCAGGGTTTTTTTTCGTGAATTCAGGCATCACCGTTAGCCGCAGCCAGTTTCTGAAATAATCCTTTTTGATATTTGAGGAATCAACAACATAGGACTGAGATGAGCTTTTGAGAAATTCCTCTATCTCGTTTCTTTCAATCTCAATCAACGGCCTTATGATTTTACCTCTCAGAGGCGGAATGCCTGAAAGCCCTTTTTGTCCGGAACCTCTGAGAATCCTCATAAAAAATGTCTCAGCCTGATCATCTGCATTATGGGCAATTGCGATTTTATTTGCGCCTTTCTCAAGCGCAATTTCATCAAATGCCTTGTATCTCAATTCCCTTGCAGCCTCCTGTTTATTTAAACCGAGCTCTTTTGCATAGGATATTACATCAATAGATTTTGTGATGAATGGAATATTAAAATTTTCGCAGAGGTTCTTGCAGAACTTTATCTCAGCAGGAATTTCCTCAGGCCTCAGTCCATGGTCAATGTATATTGCATGAAGATCAAGTTTATATTCGTCTTTTAACTGATTCAGAAGCAGAAGCAGGCATACCGAATCAGGCCCTCCGGAAAGACCGGCCAATACCCTGTCTTTCTCACGGAGCATTGAGTGTTTTTTGATTGTTGCCTTTACCTTACCAATCAGATTCATAAGTACTTTAACTCTAAGGAGTAATAACTGAAGATGTCAATTCCTTATTATTTCTCTGACCCTGCCGTCCCTCATCTCAATGATAAGGCTTACGTAATCTTTATCATAGACCAACGGGTCGTGGGTTGCGATGACAATTGTTTTGCCCTGTTGCTGAAGGTTTCTCATTATGGACAAAAATTCTTCTGAAAGGTGCGTGTCCAAATGTGCTGTTGGTTCGTCTGCTAAAATAATGTCAGGGTTATTAATCAGAGCCCTTGCAATTGCTGTCCTCTGCTGTTCCCCACCCGAAAGCTTCTGAACCGGAAAGTCTATCCTCCCGCTCATACCGAGATTTTCAAGTATCCTTACTGCACTTTTCCTGAGTTTTGAAGGTTTTATATCAGTGGGAAGCACCGGAAGCATTACATTATCGCATACAGAGATGCCTTTAATCAGATGAAACTGCTGGAATATAAAACCAAAGGTATTTCTTCGAACCTCTGTCATAAACCTTTCAGGAAGACGCGAGACATCCCTGTCTTCAACTATTACCCTTCCTGATGTCGGCCTGCTCATGCATCCTATGAGAGACAGTAGCGTTGTTTTGCCTGAGCCGCTTGGGCCTTTGAATACAGCGAAGTCTCCTTCTTTAACCTCTATGGAGACGTCATTAACTGCGAGAACTTCGTCAGGATTGCCTCTATTAAAATATTTAGTTACGTTTTCTGTCTTTATCATTTTTATCCCCTCATAACAATATCAGGGTCTGTGATCGATGCCTTCCATGAAGGGATGATTGTTGAGGCGATATAAGGGACTACAGTAAGTGACATTAGTATTGCAATCTGATAGAAATCTATGAATGGAGCAAGTCTGAATTCAGGATAGATAACAGACCAGCCCTTTAGAGCAGGGGCCAATAAGGAGGCGCCCATAAAAAAGATATGGATATAAGCGAGGATAATTCCGCACATGAAAGAAGTCAGCGAGATTACAAGGCCTTCCCAGAACTTCATTTCAAGCACATCAGATGTTTCCCATCCTATTGCCTTAAGAATGCCTATTTCCTGTTTTTCTTCAGCGCTGAGTCCTGTTGCCTTGTCCCATGCCAGTATGATAAAGGCAATCAGGGCGCCCATAAATAGTGTTATGATTAATCCGCTTCTCCATCCGAAAACAGCATCATAAGTCCTGATTATCTCATCTCTCAGAATAGGGCGGGAATCAGGAAACTGTTCTTTTATTTTTCTGGCAACAGTAGGTATTTCCGCTTCATTGCTGACATGCACTGCAAGGTCTGTTGCAGTATCATCAGGCATACTGACAAGTGCTTTGAAGTCTTCTTTGCTTATTACAATCAGGTCAGCTGTCATAATCCCGGAGTCTGACTCGAATATCCCGACAATATTAAAATTCATCCACTTGTTGTCCGCAGCCTGAAGATATAAGATGCTTCCTAAATCTTTTTTAATAACTCTTACATCAGCAATGCCCCTGCCGATTGCGGCAACATTTTTCTCATGGGGCGAAGGCATTCGGCCGCTGACAACTTTATTATTTTCCAATCCTGAAGCTCCAATGCCGAGTATCGTATAATTTGCCTTTACACCGGAATCATAATAATATCCCCAATATCTGGGTTCGACATCTGAAACCCCGGGAATTCCCCTAATCTCGGTCATAAGCCATGTAGAAATAAGTTCATGTCTTCCGGCCCGCATTTTCTGTACAACAATCTCAGGTGAATTTTTGAGGAGCAGGTGCGCCTCCTGTCTGAGTGAATAGGAAAGAAATATGATGGAACTGACTGTGAATATCACAAGTGTAAAGACCATGATAATCCCTATGTTTTTAAACTTACGCCTTAAAAGTGACTGGAGTGTATAATCCAGAATATTTATATGTTTCTCAAGGGCCATCTGTTTTTATCTCTATTAACTTTCCCATGGAATCCATGTCGGGGGGAGGAATGACCGAGCCTGTCGGGAAATGTTCGATGGAGCCCGGATAGTCCTGAAAGGCCGAGAACAGGTCTGCCTGGGTCGGATTTCTTGTATAGCGGGCGTCTGTGGCTAAAACCATGTCTGTTAAGTGGAGTGTTTTCACGATTTCCTTAATATCTTTTCTGAGAATATGATGTTCGGAAAGGCTGATATGTGACTGAATATACAGCAGCGCCATAATTACAAGATTAATTGCAGTAAACACAAAAAACATTGTGGATCTGCGCAACTACTTTAGCTCCTCTTTGGTAATCTCGTCAAACCTGAGGATTTTTTTACCGTTATGGTCTTTCATGAATTCTTTTGCATTCTTTTCGTTTCCAACAGGTATAAGTTCATCTCCCATCGGGCCGTTTACATCACTTCCCTTAATGAAAAACATTTTTGCCGCCGGCATAAACTTTGTCGAATAATATTCTGTGACATAGACAGCAAGGATATCAGCGGTCTTTTTAGACGGGTTGTATGTGCCGAGGTTGTGATAATATGTGAACATATCTTTTGGACCATCGAAAAAGGCATAAGAGCCGTCTTTGAATATTATCTCTGAAACCCATTTGGGATATTTTGCCACGAACATTCCGCATACCTGGCATTTATCCTTTGGAGACGGTTTGACAGGTTTTTCTTCTCCTGCAAACGCAAGG
>CAKKPR010000044.1 GCA_919901705.1 Thermodesulfovibrionales bacterium
GGAGTCCACATCATGATATGAACCGTCATAGAGCGTTACTTTAATATCTACAACCGGGTAACCGGCAAGGACTCCCGAGTCCATAGCCTCTTTTACGCCCTTCTCAACAGCAGGAATATATTCCCTGGGTATTGTACCGCCTACAATTTTATTCACAAACTCAAATCCCTTGCCAAGCACAGGTTCGAGTTCCAGGTAAACATGGCCGTATTGTCCGCGCCCGCCACTCTGCTTTATAAATTTGCCTTCTGCCTTTGACACTGTTCTGATTGTCTCTCTGTAAGCAACCTGAGGTTTCCCGACATTTGCCTCTACCTTAAATTCTCTTAAAAGCCTGTCAACAATTATCTCAAGGTGAAGTTCACCCATCCCTGATATTATTGTCTGGCCTGTCTCCCCATCAAACGCAACCTTGAATGAAGGGTCTTCCTGAGTAAGCTTCCCGAGCGCCCCATAGAGCTTCTCCTGGTCAACCTTTGTCTTCGGCTCAATCGCTACAGATATAACAGGAGCAGGAAACTCCATTTGTTCAAGTATAACAGGTGATTTTTCATCGCACAGCGTATCCCCTGTCAGAGTACTCTTCAGCCCTACCGTTGCAGCTATGTCGCCGGCAGAGACCTCTTTTATCTCTTCACGCTTGTTGGCATGCATCTTGAGCAGCCTTCCAACCCTTTCCTTCACATCCTTCGTAGAGTTGTAAACATATGAGCCTGCAGAAAGCACTCCGGAATAAACCCTTATAAAGGTAAGCTGCCCGACAAACGGGTCAGTCATCACTTTAAATGCAATCGCGGAAAATGGCTCATTAACGTCAGCTTTTCTGACTACCTCTGAAGAGCCGTTGCCTATCTTTGTCCCTGTAACAGCCGGGACATCCAGCGGAGAAGGAAGATAATCCACTATTGCATCGAGCAAAAGCTGAACGCCTTTATTTTTAAATGCAGTGCCGCATATAACAGGCGTCAGCTTCAACTGAACAGTGCCTTTCCTTAAAGCCGCCTTTATTTCCTCTTCACCTATTTCCTGACCGCCAAGAAATTTTTCCATAATATTCTCATCAACATCAGATAATGCCTCAAGCATCTTTTCCCTGTACTGCCTTGCTGCAGGCATCAGTTCATCAGGTATATCACCTTCGGTATATTTAGCGCCGAGCGTTTCATCGTCATAATATATTGCCTTCATCCTCACTATATCTACAGGCCCTCTGAAATTCTCTTCAGCGCCTATCGGGATCTGTATCGGCACCGGATTTGCGCCTAGTCTGTCCACCATGCTTTGCACGCTCATAAAAAAATCTGCTCCTGCCCTATCCATTTTATTCATAAATGCTATTCTCGGCACCTTGTATTTATCAGCCTGGCGCCAAACAGTCTCTGATTGGGGTTCAACTCCCGCTACGGAATCAAAAACAGCCACTGCACCGTCAAGAACCCTCAACGACCTTTCAACTTCAATGGTAAAATCAACATGCCCTGGCGTGTCTATGATATTGATCCTGTGGTCTTTCCAGAAACATGTGGTAGCAGCCGAGGTAATTGTTATGCCTCTTTCCTGCTCCTGAACCATCCAGTCCATGACAGCGGTGCCTTCATGGACCTCTCCTATCTTATACGTAACACCTGTATAGTAGAGAATACGCTCCGTGGTCGTGGTCTTCCCTGCATCTATATGTGCCATAATTCCAATATTGCGTGTCTTTTCTAAGGGGGACCTTGACAAAATTTTTCTCCTCTACCTTGCTTACCATCTATAATGGGCAAAGGCCTTATTAGCCTCCGCCATCTTATGGGTATCCTCTTTTTTTCTTACAGTGGTACCCGTGTTATTAAAAGCATCCATTACCTCTCCTGCAAGCTTTTCTCTCATTGTCTTTTCTGCTCTGGCACGCGAAAAAGTTATAAGCCATCTGAAGGCCAGGGCCATCCTGCGCTGCTGTCTTATCTCCACCGGCACCTGATATGTCGCACCGCCAACCCTCCGGGGTTTAACCTCAACCAGAGGTTTAGCGTTCTCAAGCGCTGCCTTAAATACCTTGAGGGGGTCATCCCCCAGTTTTGTCTTTATGATATCAAAAGCGCCGTAGCATATTTTCTCGGCTACCGATTTCTTTCCGTCTTCCATCAATATATTGACAAACTTGCTTACAACCTTACTGTTATATTTTGGATCCGGCAATATCTCTCGTTTTTCAGCTACTCTTCTTCTCGGCATTTATATACTCCGTTATTTGGGCCTTTTGGCCCCGTATTTGGATCTTCCCTGTTTTCTGTCTGCAACTCCCATAGAATCCAGAGTCCCTCTTATTATATGGTATCCGACTCCCGGAAGGTCCTTGACACTCCCTCCCCTTATCATAACTATAGAATGCTCCTGAAGATTATGACCAACGCCGGGTATATATGCCGTAACCTCCATACCGTTAGTCAACCTCACCCTCGCAACTTTCCTTAATGCGGAGTTTGGCTTTTTGGGTGTTGTTGTATATACCCTGACGCACACCCCTCTCTTCTGAGGACACATCTTCAGCGCCGGGCTCTTCGTGTTTTGCGCCGGGCTCTTTCTGCCATATTTAACTAATTGTGCTATTGTTGGCACATTGCCTCCATAACTATTTTTTAAAAAAACAAGATTCTACGGAAAAACCTTAAAATCATACCAGACAAAATATCTTTTGTCAAGATTTTCATATCGCCTTATATTTTCCCCTCGCGTTTAGTTCCTCAAACAAGAAAGCAGACTGATTTTCTACTAAAAAGTTTCAAGGTAGATTTATATTATACACAGTTCCATAAAACAATACAAACAAAAACAACA
>CAKKPR010000045.1 GCA_919901705.1 Thermodesulfovibrionales bacterium
GGTTCATGGAAAACCTTATAGCACAAAAGAAACCCCAGATCAGGACCTGCCACAGGTGCCATTCCAAAGAAGAACAGACAGGCGGCAGCGTAGTGCGCTCGACCGATATACTGGCGTTTGCGCCCTTAAAAATGGCGCGCTGGGGCGTTTCCATAATCCAGCCTGAAAAAGATGTCTTTGCCCCGTCTGAAAAACTGAAAAAAACCTTCCTGGCTTTCAGCCTGGGTTCTATAGGGATTGCGCTGATAATCGCCATCGGCATGAGCAGGAGTATAGTAAAGCCTGTGCATAAACTTATTGACGCCACCAATAAAATTGCAGAAGGGGATATGTCGAAGTCCATGGAATTCGGAGGCATAGACGAAATCGGAATGTTGAGCAGCAGCTTTGAAGTCATGAGGGTTAAGCTTGCGGATTCTTTGGAAGGCCTTCGGCAGTATAATGTTCAGCTTGAAGAGCGTGTCGTAGAAAGGACAAAACAGATAAAGGCCAGCCAGAAAAAAGTGGAAAACCTTCTTAAGATGGTCATATCAGCAGAAGAGGAAGAAAGAAAAAGAATAGCACGCGGCCTGCACGATGAGACAATGCAGTCACTTTCAGCGCTTTTAATGAAGATTGATATGTGCAGCAAGATGTACGCTGATGTTGTCCCTTCAGAAAAGATAGATGAGATGAGGAATATTGCTCTTAAAACTCTGGACGAAATACACAGCCTGATACAGAACCTCAGGCCTACAGTAGTGGATGACCTCGGGCTTGAGGCAGGCATCAGATGGCTTCTTGACAAGCATCTGGCTGAAAAAGGAATAACCTGCGATTTTAATGTCATTGGCGCTGAAGAGAAAAGATTCAACCACCGGATTGAAACAGCGCTGTTCAGGATAATACAGGAAGCAGTAATCAACATTTCCAAGCATGCCTCAGCAGAAAATGTCTTTATAGTATTACAATACATGTCTGATTCCATAGCTGTTCATATGGAGGACGATGGTAAAGGGTTTGATGCGGCAGATGTGTTGAAACATACTGATGATGTCAGGGGGCTTGGCATAATGGGAATGAGGGAAAGGGCGTATCTTGTGGACGGGAAACTGAAGATATGTTCAACCCCGGGCAACGGAACAAGGCTCAGCCTCTGGATTCCCCTGCCTGAATACGGGAATAAACATGTCTAAAACAAGAGTGATGATAGTTGACGACCATGCACTTGTAAGAGAGGGGATAGCTGCGTTTCTCAAGATGTCGGCTGACATTGAAGTTATCGGAGAGGCTGCAGACGGCATAGAGGCCATAGAGGGCGTTAAAAAACTTAACCCTGATATTGTAATAATGGATATAGCAATGCCAAAGCTCGGCGGGCTGGAGGCGCTTGTAGAGATTAAGAAGATTAACCCTGACGTCAAAGTCCTGGTCCTGACACAGTATGAAGACAAGGAATATATAAAGAGGTTTCTGAAGGCAGGCGCATCAGGTTATATGCTGAAAAGGGCAGTTGGCCTTGACCTCTTGAACGCAATTAAGGCCATTGCCGGCGGCGAGGCATATCTGCATCCCTCTATAGCGGCGAGCGTTATTGATGATTATGTAGGCGGCAATAAAGACGAGGCATCAGAAGACCTTTATGAGGCGCTCACTGACAGGGAAAAACAGGTCTTGAAACTCATAGCAGAAGGCCATACAAGCAAAGAAATTGCCGACATCCTCGGCATAAGCGCCAAGACAGCAGTAGCCCATCAGACAAATCTTTCCGAAAAGCTCGACATACATACACGCGCCGGCCTCATAAAATTCGCGATTACAAAGGGATTGATTAAG
>CAKKPR010000046.1 GCA_919901705.1 Thermodesulfovibrionales bacterium
GCACTGCTGAGACACCTTACTAAAATCGCGAATGTGTCAGTGAATAGTGACAGTGCCGGTAAAGAAAAACTGACACTAAAAACTTACACTGACACTAAAGACGTCTGGGGCGCAATAAAATATACCAAAACAGCCATCTACTCCTCAATAACCGATACCCCTGATATATTGGCACAGGAAAATAAAGACACAGCAAGGCTCCTGAAAGCCGGTGCCGAAAATGTGTTATGGGTTCAGTCTCCGGCTGAAGGGCTGCAAGAGGTCATGCCCCTGGCAGTCACCAGGCTTTTGCATCTCAGCGGAATAATCATAGAAGGCAACAGTGCAATTGAGTTTTTAAAACCTGATGTTGTAATATTTATATTTGGAAGAGACACAGGGACTTTGAAAAAGAGCGCCGTGAAAATTCTTGATATGGCTGACATAATTTTATTTGAGGAGGAGCCCCCTGTGAAATTACCTGTGCGTAAAAAAAAGTTCAAGGTTGCCCTTTCTTCACCCTCAGGGCTTGATGAATGTATAGATTACATACAGGGGCTGTTGAAATGAAAGACAGGGTAGAAGAGGAAGTGGGGAAAAAAGCTATTGAAGGCAGTCTCCCATGCGCCATTGCAAGGATGATTGCAGAAAATCTCGGGGTCTCGTACAAGACAGTCGGCAAGGCTGCTGACAGGCTCAAAATAAAAATCACCAACTGCCAGCTCGGTTGTTTTAAATGAATACCGGCACAATATTTTTTGAGCTGGCCCTGACTTTTTATTTTGCAGCAACACTTATAAGCATTATTGCGTTTTTTAAAAGCGGAAAAACAATGGAAAAGGTAATGCTTTTACTTGTGGTGCTCGGTTTTATCCTGCATACAATAAGCATTATATCACGCTATGCAACTGCCGGTTACATACCCATAACAACCCCCCACGAGGCAACATCTTTTTTTTCATGGTGCAGCGTGCTTTTATTTCTTATCCTTGAATTGCGATACAAGATCGGGCTTCTCGGCTCATTCATAATGCCAATCATATTTGTCCTGATGCTTTCTTCTTCGATGCTTTCGAGGAGTATAAAGGCATTAAGCCCGGTGCTTCAAAGTTATTGGCTCGGCATACATACCGTGCTGGCATTTCTGGGTAATGCAGCATTTGCAATGGCATTCGGAATAGGCATTATGTATCTTGTTCAGGAACGCTACCTGAAATCAAAACACCCCAGCGGATTGTTTCAGAGACTTCCGAGCCTGCAAAGCCTCGATGAAATAAATTACAGATTAATAACAATCGGCTTCCCCCTGCTCACGCTTGCAATAATATCAGGAGCCCTGTGGGCAGACAAGGCATGGGGAGGCTACCTGAGGGGAGACCCGCGAGAGGTATGGGCGCTCATAACATGGCTTATATACGCTATTGTGCTTCATGCAAGGCTCATGGCAGGCTGGAGAGGTAAAAGGGCAGCCATATTGTCCATAATCGGCTTCCTTACAATCCTCATCGCATTTGCCGGCATTAAACTACTAAGAAAAGGGCTTCATGTATTCCTATGAATATTTTTGTTGTAGGACTCAATCATAAAACTGCTGCTGTAGATGTCAGAGAAAAACTAGCATTTAACGGCCAGAAACTCGAAGAAGGGTTAATGAGGATCAAAACCCTTCCGGAGGTGAAAGAGGCTGTTATACTCTCAACCTGCAACAGGGTTGAAATGTACACGAATGTAAAGGACACTGTAAAGGCCTATGAATCAATAAAAGATTTCATCTCTGAATTCCATGGGCTTGACAGGGGCTCTCTCGAAAAATCACTCTATGCCTACGAAAATCTCGCGGCTGTCAAGCATGTCTTCAGGGTCGCGTCAAGCCTTGATTCAATGGTTGTCGGTGAGCCCCAGATACTGGGCCAGATAAAAGACGCCTTCGAATTTGCTCTCCGGAAAAAGACAACAGGCATTCTCCTGAACAAGCTCATGAAAAAGGCGATCTCTGTTGCCAAGCGCATAAGGACAGAGACAAAGATCGCTGAAAATGCAGTATCAATAAGCTTTGCCGCTGTTGAGCTTGCAAAAAAGATATTCACAGACCTTTCCACAAAATCGGTCATGCTCCTTGGAGCCGGTGAAATGGCAGAGCTTGCAGCAAAACATCTGGTGAGCAGCGGAGTAAAAGAGGTGCTGGTTGCGAACAGGACTTATGAAACAGGATGCAGCCTCGCAAAGGAATTCAACGGCCGTGCCGTAAAGTTTGAGAATTTCGTTCATGAGATAGCAAATACGGATATTGTTATATGTTCAACAGGCGCATCAAAATACGTCCTCTTGAAAGAGCAGATGCATTATGTCATGAAGGAAAGAAAGCACAAGCCTGTCTTCATCATAGACATATCAGTCCCCCGCAACATAGACCCTGAGATTAACAACATTGACAATGTTTATCTTTATGACGTTGACGACATTCAGGGCGTCGTTGATTCAAACGTACAGGGAAGACAGAAAGAAGCAGAAAAGGCCGAGGCAATAATAACTGATGAGATAGAGACCTTTCAGAAATGGCAGTCATCCCTTGACTCTGTCCCTACTATTATTGCATTGCGTGACAGGGCAGATGCAATCAGGAAAGAGGAACTTGAAAGGTTGCTCAATAAACTTTCAGGCCTTGGAGAGAAAGAAAAGAAAGACATTGAATACATGGCAAATGCAATTACCAATAAACTAATTCATCCTCCGACTGCCGCACTCAAAGAAGACGCCGAGGACAAGGACATCCTCATAGCGACTATAAAAAGACTTTACGGGTTGAATGAGAAAGAAGAGTAACAAAACCTAAGCCACTGTCCACTGCTGCGGGAGAAAAAGCCTTTCGTAGGTCATCATTGCAAACCCGGTTTTAAGAGCTATTTCATAACCCTTTTTCAGTTCATCCATGGATTTGACCCCCGGACAGGAATTTATTCAA
The DNA here is from genome assembly GCA_919901705.1 of Thermodesulfovibrionales bacterium. Taxonomy (GTDB): domain Bacteria; phylum Nitrospirota; class Thermodesulfovibrionia; order Thermodesulfovibrionales; family UBA1546; genus SCSY01. The sequence continues at coordinate 2,942 of CAKKPR010000046.1, forward strand.
CGGTAACCTCAATAGAATCACCTTTCCTGTCAGGCGCCACAGCCATAATGCTGTGTTTCCCTTTCTCCAGTTTCCAGTAAGTGTGGTACGGCGGGCCTGTCCTTGCATAATGCCTCCCGTCAATAAACCAGTCCATATACTTTATCGGCCTGTAAGAACTGGTTTCGAGTCTTATAATCTGGGCGGTTTTATTTTTATCAATGATAAACCGGTCATGCGGCAATGGATATGTAATGCTTAGCCT
>CAKKPR010000047.1 GCA_919901705.1 Thermodesulfovibrionales bacterium
TGCATTTTTCATATTTTAAAGGGTCGTCTTTGGTCAGATACCTGAGAAATATATTGGTGTCTATGAATTTTTTCTTCATAGCTATCTGCCTGTCACTGCTCTTTTAGCAATTTTCTTTTTAACCTCTTCTCTGATCTTACGAAAATCTATTGGTTTCTCCTTTCCTGACACCTTTATTGAGCCTCCGATATCAAGAATATTGCCTGTTAAAGGCTTTATAACAGCATGATTCCCCTCAACAACGATAATCACCCTTTCTAACGGTTTCAGGTTCAATGCCTTTCTGACCTCTTTTGGTATCGTCATCTGGCCTTTTGATGTTAGTACTGCAACTGGCATATTTTCCTCCTTATTCTATATTTTCTTACATTTTATCATTTTTCTTACTTTTATACAATTAGGCAACATGCATTTTACGCAGGAAAAAAGATTTTTGCCGATTTGCCTCTACCTCAGCAGCCGTTCCTGCAGCTGGTCCTGCAAATCCCTTCTGCCGTCCAAAACAGCATGAATGAAAACGCTCTTGGCTCTAATTTCATATATGATACGGTAGGGCTTAAAAAATATTTCTCTAAAATCTACGATTCCCCAGCGTTGAAGCTCCGGCGGGTAGCTGCCTCGCGCAGGCATTGTCTCCAGAGAGGCCATGGCTTTTTGTATGTTGTCAAGCAGGCGCTCAGCCTTTCCCGGCGAGTCATTATTTGCCACATACCTGCCGATTGCGTAAAGGTCATCAAACGCAACATCATCAATATGGATTTCGTATTTCAAGGCTTCCTGGCAGAGCTTATTTTCTTCTTTAATTCGCTGAATGCCTGATGAATTGGTTTGTGCCTGCCTTTAAGCATATCTTTTCTTCCCATTGCTAGGATCTTCAGCAATGCCATGCTCTCCCGGTCTTTTTCATATTCCTTTATGTCCTGAATTATTACCCGCGCCTCTCCGTTTACTGTTACAACAACAGGGCTGCCGCTCTCGGATATTTCGCTGATAATTTCCGATGCATGAGATTTAATATAACTTATGGGTTTCACAGTTTCGCTTAGTTTCATATAGACTCCTTTCAGTGAGGCTGAATATAGTCTATATTATGGTCTGGTAACTTTGCAAGGTTTAAGGGACTGTTGAAAAAGTCTTTTTTCCTGTCATTGCGAGCGAAGCGTGGCAATCTCGCATTTAATAAAATCAATGGGTTAGAGATTGCTTCGTCGTCCCGAAGGCTTTCGGGACTCCTCGCAATGACATGTGACGAGTTTTTCAACAAGCTGTTAATGTAGAGGCTTGTCAAGTTTGATTCTGAGGTTATTCTTAACGACAGTTTATATTTTCTACGGCGGGCATTTCGCGCAGACAGAGGTGAATAACGCGGTGCTTAAATACCTGTCTCCCCTGTCAGGCAGAATAACAACAATCGTCCCCTCTTTCATCTCTTTGGCCTTCTTAATCGCTGCCCACATTGCAGCGCCGCTGGACATACCGACAAAAAGCCCTTCTTCAACAGCAAGACGTCTTGTTGTGTTAAAGGCATCCTCATCATTCACGTTCAGCTTTTCATCAAGGGCTGAGGGATTGAATATCTTCGGTACAATGGACTCATTCATGTTTTTCAGTCCCTGAATCCTGTGACCCAGTAAAGGCTCGACCCCGACTATCCTGATATTGCTATTGTATTCCTTTAGTCTCCTGCCTGCACCCATCAAAGTCCCTGTTGTGCCCATTCCTGCGATAAATACGCTCACCTCGCCTTTTGTCTGCTCGTATATTTCTTTGCCGGTTGTTTCGTAATGGGCCTTTATATTCGCCTCATTGTCAAACTGGTTCGGCATAAAATAGTTGTTTTTATTTTCATCGAAAATCTTGTGCGCAAGCCTTATTGCGCCGTCTGTTCCTTCATTCCCCGGACTTAAGACAAGCTCTGCTCCGAACGCCTCAAGAACCTTTCTTCTTTCCATGCTCACGCACTCAGGCATAACGAGTTTAACTTTATAACCCTTCGCAGTGCCGACCATTGCAAGGCCAATCCCTGTATTGCCGGAAGTAGCCTCAAGTATGGTTGCGCCATTTTTGAGTTTGCCTGATTTTTCAGCTTCCTGAACCATATAATAAGCAATCCTGTCTTTTACGGAACCGCCGGGATTGTTTCCTTCAAGCTTGGCTAATATCCTTACCCTGGGGTTCGGGTTAATCTTGTCGAGTCTTGCTAAAGGGGTATTGCCTATGCAGTCAAGAATGCTCATTACGCCCTTGCCTCTCGCTGCGAGTCGCTCCCGACCGCCAGTCCGAATACATCATGCAGTACCCTGACTGCAAGCTCCGTGTATTTTGAATCAATCACGCACGAGACTTTTATCTCTGATGTGCTTATCATCAATATGTTGACTCCATGTTTTGAAAGTGTCTCGAACATCTTTGCTGCGACTCCTGAATGGGTCCTCATGCCTACGCCTACAACAGATATCTTTGCAATATCGTCTCTTAAGGCAACGCTCTTTGCGCCAAGCTCCTTTGCAATTTCCTCTGTAATCTTCAGCGCCTTTTTGCTGTCTGTCTTCGGCACTGTGAATGATATATCCGCTGCCTTGCCGTCGCTGCTTACGTTCTGGACAATCATGTCAACAACAACATTTGCATTTGCAATTGCATTGAATATCCTTGCTGCAATCCCCGGCTTATCAGGAACAGACAGAATAGTAAGTTTCACCTGGTTTTTATCATAAGCAACTCCTGCTACAACGACATCTTCCATGTCCTTATCCTCCTTGACAACAAGTGTTCCCGGATTATCATTAAAGCTGGACCTCACAACAGTCGGGACATTATATTTCATGGCAAATTCAACAGACCTTGTCTGCAATACCTTTGCGCCGAGGCTTGCAAGCTCAAGCATCTCTTCGTAGGAAATCTTTTTAAGCTTCCTTGCTTCAGGAACAATATTAGGGTCTGTTGTATAAACACCGTCAACGTCAGTGTAAATCTCGCAGAGGTCCGCATTAAGGGCTGCTGCAATAGCAACCGCTGAAAGGTCAGAGCCTCCTCTGCCTAGCGTTGTGACATCCTGATTTTCTGTAATACCCTGAAAACCTGCAACAACGATTATATATCCTTCATCAAGGGCCTTCCTTGCCCTGTCGCCTGTAATTTTTGCTATCCTTGCCTTTGTATGGACATCATCCGTTATTATCCCCATCTGCCTTCCTGTAAGCGCCATGGCCTTGCATCCAAGGTCTTCGATAGCCATGGCTGTGAGAGCGCTGGTGACCCTTTCACCTGAAGAAAGGAGCATGTCCATCTCCCTTTCATTGGGGTTTGACGATACCTGATGCGCAAGGTTTATCATCTTGTCTGTCTCGCCTGACATTGCAGAGACAACAACCACAACCCTATGCCCTTCTTTTGCAGTCCTTGCAACACGAGCCGCGACATTCTTTATCCTTTCAACATTGGCAACAGATGTGCCTCCGTATTTCTGAACTATGAGCACTACTCCGGAACCCCCTTGATAAAATAATCCATGAGTTTATACCCTTCTTCAATCACAACTATATCTTTCCTTTCTGTAATGGATTCGTCATAGGCAACGCCTTCATTCTTCTTTTTGTGTTTGCTGTCGAAAATAACAAAAGGCACAGGCTCACCGGTATGGGTCCTTAGCTCTATCGGTGTTGCATGGTCAGGCATAAGTAAAATTTTGTATTCATTAAACTTCTTTATCCCCTTCATGACAGTGCCGACAACCAGCGCGTCAAAATCCTCTATTGCCTTAATCTTATCCTTGTAATTTCCGGAGTGCCCTGCTTCATCAGGCGCCTCTACATGTATATAAACAAAATCAACTTTTTCAAGCGCTTTCAATGCTGCCTCTGCTTTACCGACATAATTGGTATCAAGCCAGCCTGTAATGCCGGGAACCTGAAGTATCTCAAAACCCGCATAAATGCCAAGCCCCTTTGTAAGGTCCACTGCTGAAACCAGAGCGCCATCAATGGAATATCTTTCCCTGAATTTTGACAATCTTGGTTTCTTGCCCTGTCCCCAGAGCCAGATGCTGTTTGCAGGGTTCTTGCCTTGGCCTATTCGCTCCCTGTTTACCGCGTGGCTTTCAAGAATATCAACAGAATTTATCATCAGCTCCCTGATAACTTCTTCTCCCGAGCCGACAGGCAGATAATCAGCTATATCTTTTCCCAATATGTCATGAGGCGGAGCGCATTCTATTTCCGACTCGCCGCCGGACCATACCATCAGATGCCTGTAACTCACTCCTCTGTAAAATTTTATCTTTTCAGTGCTGAGATCCCTGTCTATATCTTTTATAAGCAGGCCGGCCTCTTCTGTTGAAATATGGCCTCCGCTGTAATCATGCATAACTGCCTGTGTCTTGTCCTTATTGAATTTGAGAGTAACAAGGTTACACCTGTAAGCAACATCATTATCCTTAAGAGCAATCCCTATGCTTGCTGCTTCCAGCGGCGCCCTGCCGGTATAAAACTTTTGCGGGTCATATCCGAGTATGCTCAAATTGGCAACATCAGAGCCCGGATGAAGGCCTGCAGGCACCGTCCGAACCCTGCCGATAATTCCCTCACCTGCAAGCTTATCCATGTTTGGCGTGAACGCTGCCTGCAAAGGAGTCTTTCCCCCCAGTTCTTTTATTGGCCTGTCAGCCATTCCGTCGCCGATTATTACAATATATTTCATCTGAGTATCCCTTGTATTGTCATTGCGAGCCAAAGGCGTGGCAATCTTGTCTTTGAGATTGCGTCGTCGCATGCTCCTCGCAATGACGTCTTTGCACGCTTTTATTAAAAAATCCTTGAACGCCGACAGCTTTTATATTATCCCTTTCAATGCCTTCTCTACTTCGCCTATATCCGTTTTAACCTTTATTGGTTCTTTTGACACCCTGAACACTGTATCAGGGTCCTTAAGCCCGTGGCCTGTCAAAGTGCAAACTACAGTGTCTCCTGCATTGAAATAACCCTCTTTATTTAACTTTATCACACCTGCCAGAGACGCGGCAGATGCAGGTTCGCAGAATATCCCTTCTGTTGATGCAATAAGACTGTAGGCCTTCAGTATCTCCTCGTCTGTTACAGACTCTATTCTTCCGCCTGATTCATCCCTTGCAGCTACTGCTCCTTTCCAGCTTGCCGGGTTGCCGATTCTTATTGCAGTGGCTATTGTCTCAGGCTTTTCTACCCTATGGCCAAGAACAATCGGCGCAGCGCCCGCTGCCTGAAACCCGAGCATAACAGGCAGAGATGCAGACCTGCCTTTTTTGTGATATTCCTTGTAGCCATTCCAGTAAGCAGTAATATTACCTGCATTGCCCACGGGCAATACATGATATTTAGGTGTAAAGCCAAGCTGGTCGCAGACCTCGAAGCTGGCTGTTTTCTGGCCTTCCAGCCTGAATGGATTTATTGAATTAACAAGCGTTATCGGATGTTTTTCAACAAGTATCTTGACTATGTTAAGCGCTTCGTCAAAATTGCCCTCTATCTGAAGCACGTATGCTCCGTGAACCAATGCCTGAGCCAGCTTGCCAAGGGCAATCTTTCCCTGCGGAATAAGAACTATTGCCTTTATATTAGCCCTTGCTGCATAAGCTGCGGCAGAGGCAGATGTATTTCCGGTTGATGCGCATATCACTGCCTTTGACCCGGCCTCAACAGCCTTTGATAAGGCAAGCGTCATGCCCCTGTCTTTGAAAGAACCTGTTGGGTTAGCGCCCTCGAACTTGAAATAAATCTCAAGGTCAATGCCATGTTTTTTCAGGTTCACTGCCTTTATGAGAGGCGTGTTTCCCTCTTTCAGAGTAACGACCGGAGCCCCGCTGTTAACAGGAAGAAACTCCCTGTATTCTTCTATTATTCCCTTCCATAATTTTTTTGAACTTTTATCGATTTCAATCGTCATAAATTCTTAGTTATAGTGTTGAGCGTTCAGTGTTATAGCGCAAAAGATTTTCTCATAAACGCCATAACTCAATACCGCTTTACTCTATGATATCTCCTTCCACAAGTTCAACATCTACGCCCTGCTCTCTCAGGAATTTTATGCCTTTTTCAAGATTTTCTTCTGTTCCCTCAAGCTCGAGAACCATCTCTCCAACGGTCTCTGTAACCCTGGCCCGCCTGATATTAGGCATCACATTGTATTCTCTGGCCATTGTAAATATAACAGGCTCTTTGATGAGACGCTGCGGAAAAGTCAATTTAATACGCTTCTTCATAAGACCTCCTCTTTCGTGTCTGTGTCAGTGGATAGTGTCAGTAATTATTTAAAACTAACACTGACAACTGTCACTAATCACTGTTTACTGCCGCCTGCAATAGCAGGAACTATAGAAACTTCATCTCCGTCCTTAACTGTTGTATCCTCTGCCTTCAGAAACCTTATGTCCTCTTCATTAACATAGATATTAACAAATCTCCTTATCTTGCCCCCATCTGATATTCTCTCGGCTATGCCGGGAAATCTCTTGTCAAGGTCGGCAACAAGATTCATTATTGTGCCTGACACGCCCTCCACCTCTTCCTTGCCCTGTGTTAATCTCTGAAGCGGTGTTGGAATTCTAACTTTTACTGCCATCATTTACCTCCTATTTTTTTCAGCACTTCTTCAAAAGATGCCAGATTTGGTTTTATAAAATGCGGCGACGCTGTATGCCCGCTCAAGGCCTCCTGCGTCTTAAGCCCGTTTCCTGTTATACACATCACAGTAGTCTCATCCCTGTTAATCTTGCCGGACTCAAGAAGCTTTTTTGTACATGCAAGCGTAACGCCTCCCGCAGTCTCTGCAAATATACCCTCTGTCCTGGCAAGCATTTTTATTCCCTCGATAATCTCTTCGTCAGAGACATCCTCGGCATATCCGCCTGTTTCCTTCACAACCTGAATGGCATAAAACCCGTCTGCCGGATTACCGATTGCAAGAGACTTGGCAACGGTATTCGGCTTTACAGGCCTTATCACATCAGTGCCTGTCTTTATTGCAGTTGCTATTGGAGAACATCCCGTAGCCTGGGCAGCAAAGACCTTTGTATTCAATTCCTTTATTATGCCTATGGTTTTAAATTCCTTAAACGACTTCCACACCTTTGTCAGCAATGAGCCGCTTGCGCAGGGCACAACCACATTGTCAGGGGCCTTCCACCCTAACTGCTCTATAATCTCAAAGCCCTGTGTCTTTGAGCCTTCTGCATAGAACGGCCTTATGTTTATGTTCACAAACGCCCATTTATATTTATTTGCTATCTCGCTGCAAAGCCTGTTTACCTCATCATAATTGCCGTCAACAGCAACCAGGTTCGGTTCATAAATCAATGACGCGACTATCTTGCTTGCCTCAAGCGTTGCAGGTATAAAGACAAATCTCTTGAAGCCTGCCCTTGCTCCGTGAGCAGAAACAGAATGGGCAAGATTTCCGGTAGAGGCGCATGCAACTGTATCAAACCCGAATTCCTTTGCCTTTGTGAGAGCAACTGCAACAACCCTGTCCTTGAATGAGAGGGTCGGATGGGCAACAGTATCATCCTTTATATACAATTCTTTTACCCCAAGTTCCCTCGCAAGGTTGTTTGCCTTTATCAACGGCGTAAAACCTGATTCAAGGCCTACCTGCGGTTCTCCGTCAATAGGCAGAAGTTCTTTATAGCGCCAGAGGTTCTCTTCCCTTGCCTTGATACTCTTTCTGGTCAGTACTTTCTTTATTTTTTTATAATCATAAACAACTTCCAGTGGCCCGAAGCAGAATTCACAGACATATATAGGATCAACAGGATATTCCCTGCCGCATTCTCTGCACTTAAGACCGTTTACATATCCCATAAGCACCTCCTTCTTGCAATTGAAAAATGAGTAATATTTTACTCTAAAATGGATGAAAATTAAAATAGGAATTTTGTCAGGCTGGTTTTATTCTTTCACAGCTATAGTGACTTCTTTTATCTTCCCTTCCTTTATTAAATACCCCTTCATCACCGGTTCGCTTTCTATCAGGCTCACGATAATGTAGATGGAGTCCTCATAGAATGCAAGGTTTAAATCTTT
>CAKKPR010000048.1:0-11066 GCA_919901705.1 Thermodesulfovibrionales bacterium
TTAAAAAAATAACCACTACTGTAAAAACATCTCTTGCTCTCATATCAAGCCTCCTTTGGTTTTTTGTTCTTCTGGTTGATTAGACAAAGGTGGTTGGGAAAAAGTTCCAAGAAATTTAGATGCCTTTATTTGTTAATGGCGGAATAATCAGTAGAACGCAGAATTATAATGTTGAAAGCCTTGTTTTGATTGTAAAGCAGTGGTGAAGTTTCTTTAAAATTATTTTAAAAATTTAAAAGAAGACAGTATCCGATAAAAAATTTCTTCAGGCATTTCTTCTGAATAAAAAACAACCGAACAACCAGATTTATCATCAATCATTGCAAACATCTTTGCAACCTCTCGGAGACCTGCATACCCTTTTTCATCATGCACTCCGACAAAAGTCTTTCCTTTTAAACCTCCCCAGGTTTTGCCCCTAATAGGCGTTGCTTCAGTTGTCATACCATGACGTCCGACAACAACCCATTTACCGCCTTCTTTCTGAAAATAATTGTCCTTTGCTGCCTGCTCGAAGCTCGATTTAACAAGTATCACTTTTAAAAGAGAATAGTAGTCGGTATCTTGTTTTGACATAAAAGTCAGAGAGAAGTCACATGACGACGCTCCTAATTTCTCATCGCCGACTTTATAGTTGTAATTAGCAGGATACAGGAATTCTATTTTAACCAACTGATTTTTATATGTTATCCAGAAATCAATTCCTTTTTTGTCAGCCATTGCCTTTGATTTTGGAGTAGGCACTGCCTCGCGTTTTATCCCATCCATGACACCAATTCCTGCTGAAGGCATAGCCTTGTCTTCTTTCATAACTGGTGAAGGCGCCTTCTGCACTTCGAAAGACTTGCCCGTTGCCAGTGGTTCTTTAGATAGCATAGGTATCTCTGCCGACTTTGCCGGGGCAGGTTCTGTTCCCTCAATTTTAGAAATCTTGTCTTTTTCTTCTGAGTACATAGCCTTTTTCTCATTCTGTTCGTCAGCGAAGAATTTCATCTTATCTGACTCTGGTGAAGCTATATCTTTTGTCTTAGGGATTGCTTTGTCGCTTTCGCTCCTCGCAATGACATCCGGGTCTTTTTTCTGCAAGTGGACTTGAGGTACTTCAGCCACCCGAGGCGTTTCCTCAAGTTTTATCTCAGGCTGAATGGCCTTGAAGATATAGATTGTCGTTAATGCAATTGCAATGGTTGCAACTGCCCCGACAGGCAGTTTTATATGGAGCGGATAAAAAAGTTTCCCGAATAGCCCTTTTTTGGGCTCTGCCTCTGCCCTTATTTTTGCCATTACCTTCTGCGTAAGCCATGAAGGCGGCTCTATTTCTTTCTGATTTTTTATGTGCCCTATTGTCTTTTCCAGTTCAGACAAAGCCTCTCTGCATTTTTCACACGATTTCAGGTGTTCTTCGACGAGCATCTTTTCATCAAGAGGGATTGGTCCCTCAATATATTCTGATAATTTTTCCTGAATCCTATTGCATTCCATTTATAAGCTCCCCATAATCTTTTTTAAACAATTCTTAACAGCATCCCTTGCCCTGAAAAGACGCGACTTGACAGTGCCCTCTGCTATCTTGAGCATAACGCCTATCTCATCATAGGAAAACCCCTGAATATCTCTCAGCACAAGCACCTCTCTGAATTCATTATCCAGTAAGCTTATGCAGCTCTGCACTTTTTGCCGGATATCTTTTTTTTCTAGCTTTTCAAGAACAGAAGGCTCATTTGATACAGGCTCTGCCTTTATATTGCCATTATCCGTGAGGATAGGGTCATCCAGCGAAAACTTTTCATGGTGAATCTGAGTTTTTATCTGTTTAAGGCGGTTTCTGGAAAGGTTTAGAACTATGGTATAAAGCCATGTAGAGAATCGGGATTTTTCTTCAAAGGCCTTTATCGCCTTATATGCAGAGACAAATGCATCCTGCACGATCTCGCATGCATCCTCATAGTTACCGACCATTCTGTAAGCAATGTTCAGCATTTTTTTCTGATGTTTTATCACCAATGTCTCAAAGGCATCCACATCGCCTTTTTTACATAAAGATACTATCTCAGCATCTTCATCAGTCTTTATATTTAAGCCTTCTTTCATATATTAGACAACCATGGCAGAAGATTTGTTCCTTTATCTCCTTAATCCTCCTCAAATATAGCACTTAGGACTGTCTTCTGCAAAGCAATATTAACTTGACATTCATTACGTATTTGATAGCATTTAATTGGACACGGGCGCTAAAAAATTGTGAGTATGATATAAATCATAGAAATTCGAGCTATACAGGCATACTGTTTAAGTGAGAAGGTGAAAGAACTAAAAGGAGGAGGACATGCTTTATACGGCAAGAGATTATTCGAAACTCATAGGGATGGAAGGGTTCAGCGAGACCTTACTTAAAAACCATTTTACTTTGTATCAGGGATATGTGACGAATACCAACAAGGTGCTTGATATTCTTGAGCAGATGTTAAAGGACGGAAAAACCGCTGCCCCTGAGTATGCCGAGCTAAAGAGAAGACTCGGATGGGAATTTAACGGCATGAGGCTGCATGAATATTATTTCGAAAATCTTGGAGGTAAGGGAGGCATTGATAAGGGAGGTAAACTTGTAAAGAAACTTTCTGAGAATTTTGGCAGCTATGAAGCGTGGGAAAAGGACTTTAAAGCAACAGGGGCTATGAGGGGCATAGGCTGGACAGCCCTTTATCAGGACAACACCAGCGGAAGATTAATCAACTTCTGGATAAATGAGCATGACGTATCTCATCCTGCCGGCTGCAATCTAATACTTATAATGGATGTATTTGAGCATGCCTTTATGCTCGATTACGGGCTTAAAAGGGCTGATTACATAGAGGCATTCTTCAAGAATATTGACTGGAAGGCAGTTGAGGCCAGGCTGGAATAAAAAATCAGGAGGTAAATATGGATGTAATTCAGGCAATAAAGGAAAGGCGTTCAATAAATTTTTTTGAAACAGGGAAGGAGCTTTCCGATGACAAAATCAGAGAGTTGCTTGAGATAGCAAATCTCGCGCCCTCTTCCTTCAACCTCCAGCCCTGGAGGGTTGTTGTGGTAAGAAGCGCTGAAAGAAAGAAGGTTTTAAAACAGTGTGCCTTTAATCAGCCGAAGGTAGAAGAGGCGTCTGCCGTGTTAATAATGATAGCCGACCCTGATGCTGTGGAAGCAAATGTTGAAAGGATGCTTGACAGTTGGCAGAAACTGGGATACATGAAGCCCGAGATGCGGGAGACTTACAAAGGCATGACGCAGAATCTTTATGGCACGGTTGACAGTTTGAGGAGAAAATTTTTTGCTATAAAAAATACCGCTTTATTTGCCATGAACATAATGATTGCGGCAAAGGGCATTGGACTGGAGACACACCCGATGGACGGGTTTGACGAGGACTGCATTAAAAAAGAATTCAACATTCCCCCGGACAAGATAATCCCGATGCTTATAGCAGTCGGGTATCTGAAAACAGGCATAACCCTATTGCCAAGGGCGTTCAGAAGGGATATAAAAGAATTCGTAAAATTCGAATCATATTAAATTAAGGAGATAATGGTAATGGTAACAGGAAAAGAAGATTTGGTGCAGTCGCTTATCGAGGCGTATCTGATGGAGAAGGGCACAATGGATTTTTATTCTCAGGCCGCTGCAAAGGCAATCAATGCGGAAGCCAGAAAAATGTTTAAAGACCTCTCTGTGTGGGAAACCCAGCATATGGATTACATCGGGTTTCTTTATAAAGCGATGCAGGATGACAGGGATATAATCGGTTTTGAAACATTCAAGAATAAGACTGATGCTCCTGTTACAGAGGCAGGGATTCCTGTAAAAGACCTTGAGGCCAGGTTGGAGAAATACGAGTTTTTAGATGATATGGGAGCGCTGATATTGGCACTTGAGATAGAAGGAAAGTCGTATGCTCTTTACAGCAAGCTTTCAAAAAGCGCTGTTGATACAAATGCAAGGGTTGTATTTAAGGAGATGATGGAGCAGGAGACAAGGCATGTTGATTATCTTAAGAAACTGAGGATGAAACTTGGTGAGACATCATAGATGAAGAGTTATCTTTTTATATATGATGAAATGAGATTGCCACGTCGGTCATATCGACCTCCTCGCAATGACAAAATAGCAGTATCAATCCTGTCATTGCGAGCGTAGCGAAGCAATCTCTTATTTTAAAATTTATGTGGGAGGTACTTATGAATGCAATTGAGATAGCAGTCAAGATGGAGAAGGACGCGATAAGTTTCTATCAAGATGCGGCCAGGAAAACAAAAAATCCTGTCGGCAAAAAGATGTTTCTGACAATAACAGAGGATGAAAAAAGGCACCTCAAAATGCTTTCCCAGATATTTAAGGGGCTTAACATAAAGCTCACGGATGTCAGCCCTATGGGAAACATCAAGACAGTCTTTGAATCAATGAAGGGCAAGATGATGAAGCGTGTTAAGGCAACCTCTGATGAGCTTGAGGCATTTAAGATCGCAATGCAGATGGAAAAAGAGGGAATAGAATTTTACAAGAAAGCAGCCAAGGGGGCAAAGACAGAGAAGGAAAGAAAACTTTTTAAAAGACTTGTCCGCGAAGAGGAACAGCACTATGATATTTTTGCAAATACATATTTTTTCATGTCGGATACCGGAAGCTGGTTCATGTGGGAAGAACACAGCATTGTTGAAGGATGATTTTTATTTAGGGTTCAAGGATTCAAGGGTTCATCCTTCGCAGTGCTACGGAGAATAGATTTAAGGGTTCGAGTATTTAACTTGGCCCCTCGACCCCTATTGCCGACAAAATAGAAAATGGCTGATTAGGGCTCAGAGCTAATATATAAATACAGCAAGGAAAGGAGCTTTTATGGGTTACTCAAATGTTGCTTTGAAGGATAAGATAATGGAGATGTATCCTGAGATTGCAAAGTATGATATTTCAGTATCTCTTGATTTTGACAAGGCAAAGCATGCATATCTTGTGAGTTTCAAGAAAGACAAGCATGAACTCAAGACCCATATTGAGAAGAAGGATGCTGATGAATGCATGGATGGAATTAAATGTATTTATCTTGGTATTCAGATTGGGCAGTTTATAAAGAATTTTGACGAACGGAAGTAGTTCTGTTGTAAGATATATGAGTATTAATGGAAATACTCATATATAAGAAGGTGCCACAAAAAATCCTGATTATCAAACCAAGTTCCCTTGGCGACATAGTCCACAGCCTGCCTTTTTTAAACGCCATAAGAGACAGATTCCCCAAATCAGAGATACACTGGGTTGTTGCCAGGGGGCTTGAAGGGCTTCTTGAAGGCCACCCCATGATAAGTAAGCTCTGGATTATAAATAAAGACAACTGGAAAAAGATTAAAAATATTAAGGGGACGGTCAGTGAACTAAAGGATTTATTTAAGTCGCTGAAGAAGGAGAAGTTCGATATTGTGGTTGATCTGCAGGGACTTCTGAGAAGCGGGGTTCTGGCAGCGGCAACCGGCGCTTCTGTCAGGATAGGGTTTAGTGAGGCAAGGGAAGGCAGCAGAATATTTTATACGCACAGGGTTAAGGGCGGTAAGGATATACATGCAGTGGACAGGTACCTGAAGATTGCAAAATTTCTCGGAAGCGATGTTGCTGATATCAAATTTCCATTTCCCCTGTCTTTTAGCTCTCAGCTTTCAGCCCTCGGCTTTCAGTTTCAGGATGAATATGCTGTGTTTGTCCCTGGGGCAAGATGGCGAACCAAGAGATGGCCTTCTGAGAGATTCGGAGAGCTTGCGTCAATATTGTCAGTAAAGACTCTTGTTGTCGGCGGAAAATCAGATATTGATATATCAAACAGGGTTGCAGCTGGCTCTAAAGGCAATGCCATGTCTGTTGCAGGCATGACCAGTATTAAAGAGCTGATAGATATAATGAGAAAGGCTAAGTTTGTTGTAAGCAATGATTCAGGCCCCATGCATATAGCCGCAGCCCTTGGTGTGCCTGTTTTTGCGATATTCGGCCCTACGAATCCTTTAAGAACAGGGCCTTACGGCAAGGGGCATGTAGTTATAAGAAAAGGGTTTGAATGTTCGCCATGCTATAAAAAAGGCTGTAAGGATGTGCGCTGCATGGATGCCGTAAGTGTTAAGGAAGTGGCTGAGACCATCTGTCAGGGCACACTTAAAGGCTTGCCTAAAAAAGGTTATTGACTTTTTCCTTGATTTCAGTTAAAAAATAAGCCTGAAATTCTAATTAGGAGGGATTTATGAAACTTGGTATACATGTAAATAGCGATAAGCATCTGGAACATGTAATTGGCCTTACAAAAGCGGCTGTTTCAAAAGGACATGAGGTGGTTATATTTACCATGTCTGACGGGTCAGGACTGCTGGAGAAACCTTCTTTCACGGATTTATGCAATATGCCGGGTGTATCAATGAGCTATTGTGACCATAATGCAACACACATGGGGATTAACAAAGCGGGTATTCCTAAGAAGATTGCATGCGGAAGCCAGTTCAATAATGCAACAATGGTTCATGAAGTTGACAGGGTAATAGTACTTTAAAGAAGAAAATAAGGTTGAGGTTAAGGTTAAGATTTTTTTCTCAACCTCAGCCTTAACCTTAATACTTAAATTTAAAGAGGAGGAATAGAATGAAGATCGTACATATACTTAATGATGGGCCAACAAAATTATCAGACCAGGTAATAAGTGTTCAGTCAAAAGACAATCAGGTAAAGGTTATTGACCTTTCTAAAAAAGCAGCATCGTATGAAAGTATTGTAGATGATATTTTTTCGCATGACAGAGTTATATCCTGGTAGTAAGGGGGTGAAGAAGAGTTTAGAGTTAAAAGTTTAAAGTTTAAAATTTTTAAAGGAGGCTTTATGAAAAGGTTTCACGTAATTCTTTTTGCATTGGTTCTCTCTGTAATATTGGCAGTATCTGCTGTTTATGCAGCAGACGATATGGCAGCAAAGCTTAATGGAGTACTTTCAAAGGCAGCTGCAGAAAAATTCTGGCAGGTCAGCGCTGATGATGTCCTGGCAATGATTAACGCGAAAAAGACTGATTTTCTGGTTGTTGATGTAAGACCCGACCCGAATATGTTCAAGGCAGGACACATTCCGGGCGCGATTCATATACCTGTTCAGGATATGCTGAAACCGGAAAACCTGAAGAAACTTCCAAAGGACAAGAAGATAATTATCGTATGCGTTACAGGGCAGACACAGAATCTCCCTATTGTTTCATTAAGGGCAATGGGATATAATGCACTCACAATGAAGTTCGGTATGGCCGCATGGGACAAAAATTCTATAGGCGTTAAATTCATGAAGGAAGCTTTACAGGGAGCTGAGACAAAAAACTATCCTTTACAGAAATAGCTGTAGCGGATTACAAATAGCGGATAATCTTTATAAGGGGCGTCGCAGACGCCCCTTATAGTCTGTATGAGTGCTAATGGGCAATATTTTAAAATGGTTTAAGAGAAATGACTATGTGCTGATTTTTTCTCTGCTTGCACTCCTTACCTATATTGTCTTATTTGTTTCAAGGTCTCTGGATGACAACCGCCTTACAAGCTGGCAGTGGGCCTTTACAGATATAAACGCAGTAAGGGTTTTTTTCATTCTCATACCCGGACTTATATCTGCTTACATATTTTCAAGGGTCAAATTAATAGAACGCTATCTCGCAGAGTCTCGGAGAGTCGAGTCGCAACCGACGAGTCTACGACCGGCTGTCTGCCTTTTTGTATCTTCGTATATTATTGCGGCCTTATTCTGGCGAGAACCTGAGGTAATCATAGACGCCTCGAGGTATTTTACCCAGGCGAAGCATCTTGAAATTTATGGTATCGGATATTTTTTCAGGGAATGGGGCAGGGATATTATGGCGTGGACTGATATGCCTCTGGTCCCTTTTCTTTACGGCCTGATATTTAAATTTTTTGGAGAGTCCAGGCTTTATATCCAGATATTCACAACATTTTTTTTCTCTATGACGGTTGTGCTTACTTACATGATAGGGAAAACACTCTGGGACGAAGATACCGGGTTATACGGAGGGATGCTTCTTCTCGGGATTCCATACCTGTTTGTTCAGGTCCCGCTTATGCTTGTTGATGTTCCAACAATGTTTTTTCTCACGTTCGCGATTTTTACTTTCATCATGGCGCTAAAACGCGGAGGCTCATGGATACCGCTTTCATCACTTGCCATATTTCTTGCTTTCTACTCAAAGTATTCGGCCTGGCTGATGCTTTCTGTTTTGGGTGTTGTGTTTGTGGTTCATTTGCTTTCTCAAAGCTGTCAGCCACAAAGAAAAACGAACTATTTTTATAAGGGTTCTGTAACTTTTTTAATTACGGCGGCATTAATAGGAATTGTTTTTTTATATAAGCATGAAGTTTTTTTAGAGCAGATAAGGCTTCTGATGAGCTATCAGAAACCAGGGCTGAAAAGATGGGGTGAAAGTTTCATCTCAACATTCTTTTTCCAGATACATCCATTTATCACTGCGGCGGCATTGTATTCTGCATACGCTGCTTTAAGAAAAAAGGATTTAAGGTATTTAATTATACTATGGCTTGTTCTGCTGATAGTCCTGTTTCAGATAAAGAGGATACGTTATATTATTATGGTCTTCCCAATGTTGAGTTTGATGGCTTCTTACGGGCTTGTGCAGATTGAAAAAAAAGAGGCAGCGAGATTCATTTCATTATGCATTGTAATCTCTTCAGTTGTAGTGGGGCTTTTTGGTTATCTGCCGTTTATGCAGAAAATAAACGCTGTGAATCTGAAAGACGCAGGCAGATTTTTAGACTCCATAGAGGAGTCAAATATCGAAGTTTTTACGCTGTCGCTTGCTGAGCCCGTAAGCAACCCGTCTGTCTCAGTCCCTGTACTGGACTATTTCACAAAAAAAAATATCATCTATGACTATGAGAATATTTCTTATCAGCCATTTGAAAAGATTGAAAAATCTTCTTTGAGGTTTACATGGGGATACAAAAACCCTGAATATTATACCGGCAATAAGTATTCGAAAGAGAATACGGCGGTAGTGGTAATATCAGATGATACGAACGATGCCTTGCCTGAAAAGCTTGAGAGGCAGTTATCAGGGTATCACCTCTCCATGGCATTTAATAGCTTTGAAGGGATATTCCGTTATAGAACCAGTGTAAGAATATATCAACCCGGCAGACATTGAATGTAAATAAAAATTCAGCCTGTTTCAGGGGCAATTTAATGGTTTTTATAAGTGAATAAAAAGCTTAAATCTAAAATTGTAATTTTAACTTGATTTTTGATTACATTTTTGTGTATATATACATGCACAAATATAGGTTTAAATGTTAATATTGCCTGGAAAGTTCAGCCGCAAAACTTAAAGATGATATTTAATTTGTATAAATTTTATAAGGAAAGGGGGAGGTTATTCAGAAAGAATCCAAAAAATAACTCTCATTTAAGAAATACTTAATAAGGAGGGAAAAAGTCTGTGGAAACAACAACAGTAGATACGTCGGAAAAAAAGAATCAAATCTGGGCCTTTATAGTCACAGGCATCATGATCCTTATCAGCCTTATCTACTACAAGGTAAATGTATATTACATGTACCTTGTAGCTTACATCTGGTTTGGATTTGCCTACGGGATGATGCTTCAGTACGGAAGATTCTGTTTTGCCTCGGCCTCAAGAGACCTTTTCGCTGCAGGTGTTCCGAGAATGGCAGTCGGCATTCTGGTAGCGCTTACATTTTTTAGCCTTATACAGGCAACTCTTGCATCAACCAACATGAGTACCTTTCATCCAGCGCCATTCGGGATACATACACTGATTGCCGGTTTAATCTTTGGCGTTGGAATGGTTCTTGCGGGCGGTTGTGCCTCTGGTTCTCTGTATAAGATCGGTGAAGGGAATGGCACGTCTTTCCTGGCAGCATTTTTCGGACTTTGTATCGGACAGGCAATATTCGTTGATGTCAAATGGTTCAACTTCCTGATCCCGCAGAAATGGGTGGATGCCGCTGTTGTAAACGCAGCAGCAAGAAATATTCCTGTTGACAAAATGACCTCTTCGTTCGATACGTATCTTGCAGGCTATGTCTGGAACCAGCCGGTCCTTCAGCTGTCAAAGACAAAGGCTATCTCAGAGGCGTTGCCGGGTGCGGCAAAGTACTTTATTGGAGATTCATTATTGAACGCCCTTATACCGGCAGCAGTACTTCTTATTGTCATCTATGCCTTCTACAGTAGAAAAGGCTTTATGAAGAAAAGGGCAAAAGCAAAAGGCGGGGCCGGGACAATGGGTTTTAGTGATGAACTTGCCGGAATCTGGAATATGATAACTGCATCAAAGAGAACGACTATTATGGGCGTGATTATCGGCATCGTCGCAGGACTCCATATATTCGTTATGAAGGGAATGCAGATTAAGTTTGGTGTTGCAAATTTCGGGGAGCTGTTAACAAGGATGGGACATGCTGCCGATACCAGCATAAAGGGCACTGTTTTTGACCCCGGATATTGGTATATAACAAGTCAGGAAGGGCAGCTTGGCGGGTGGATTCTCGACAAATTAGGTTGGGATATGCACGACAATATATTCTTCGGCGTCAATAACGGTCTTCCGGAACCATGGCGTAACCCGGCGCTCTGGATGTCCTTCGGCATCATCTTCGGCGCATTTGTCATGGCACGGTTGAGTAATGAATTCAAGTTTAAATTGCCGAAGGGCGAGCTGATTGTATGGGGTCTGCTCGGCGGATTACTTATGGGTGTTGGCTCAAGGCCTGCTCTCGGATGCAATATAGGTGCCTTTTTTATAAGGGTTGCCGGTGGAGATCCCAGTGGCTGGCTGTATGGCACAGGCATGGTCGGCGGCGCCTTTTTGGGTGTCAAATTCTTCAACTGGTGGTCAGAAAGAAAGATGGCCAAAGAAATGGAAGCATTTTAAAGTGATTAGTGACAGTGGACAGTGTCAGTATCCGGACATGGGACAGACACTGACACTTAGAACTGACACTTACACTAAATAAAAAGGAGGAAGTTTGTTATGG
>CAKKPR010000048.1:11166-13758 GCA_919901705.1 Thermodesulfovibrionales bacterium
ACTGACACTTAGAACTGACACTTACACTAAATAAAAAGGAGGAAGTTTGTTATGGCTATGAAATTTGAGAAAAAAGGTGACGGAACATATCTGCTGGATGTTTGCGGTTACGTCTGCCCGCATCCCCAGATATATGCAAAAAAGTCCCTTGAAAAAATGGCTGAAGGAGATGTTGTTGAGATAATACTCGACAATCCTTCGTCTGTAGAGACGATAGCCCAGATGTGCGACCAGGTAGGGCATGATGTAATGGATAAAAAAACAGAAGGCGGCAAAATATATTTGAAGATCAAAAAGGGATAAGATTTTTCCCTTTAATAAATTGAGGAGGGCTAAATGAAAACACCTCTGGTGATTATTATTGTTCTTGTTGTTGCTATACTTGGTTTTTTAACCATTTATAGCCAGCAACATGATATGACAGCACAGACTCAGGGACAAGAAGCAGGAGGCGGCTACGGCTCAGCGCCGGCAGGAGGCGGCTATGGGTCAGCGCCGGCAGCAGGCGGTTATGGAGGAGCAGCACCGGCGGCAGGCGGTTATGGGGCTGCACCATCTGGTGGGTACGGCAAATAAAACTCAGCGTATTAACTAAAAACAGTAGGTGAGAAAATGAAAAAAGTATTGATTGCAGTTGACGATACGAAGGGTACCAAGAATGCTTTTTCTGTGTGCAGTAATGTATGTTCTTGCATTCAGCCGGAAAAAACAGTGCTGGTTTTCGTAGAGAAATTCGAGGGCAAGTCATTAATTGATGAAATGCTTGGTGACGCTGAAATGTCCACCCTTGAAGAAGTGCTGAAAGGAACGGAATATCAGGAAGCTCTGGATGAAAAGGCACAAAAGATTTTGAATTATTACAAGAAGGTTCTTGAGAATAAAGGAGTAACCGGGATAAAGACTGTAGTCAGGAAAGGTCATCCTGCTGAAGAAATTCTCAAGACCGCTAAAAAAGAAAACGTGGACATGATAATTGTCGGGTCGAGAGGCAAAAGGATTTCGCACAGATTTATGGGAAGCGTCAGCAGGGAGGTTGCAAACAATTCCGAGATCCCTGTATTGCTTGTGAAGTAACCAAAGTATTTTGTGAAATATAGGCGTCTTGTACAGCTTTTTGATTTTTAGCGGACAGGAAAATTACCCTGCGGTTAAAACCGCGGGGTAATTTTTATTATTTAGTATCGCAGGATTTAAATCTCTCCAATGAGCTGAACTCCATAATTAAGCATAGGTGATAGCGTGAGTGACCAGGAAAAAGAAATATTGATATTGGGAGGCGGACTTACCGGTCTATCGGCTGGTTACGTCCTGACAAAAGCAGGCTCGAAGGTCAAGGTATTTGAAAGTGATTACACGGTCGGAGGGTTATCAAAGACAATAATTCATGGCGGTTTCCGGTTTGATTTAGGCGGACACAGGTTTTTTACGAAAAAAGACAAAGTTAATAATTTCGTAAAAGGCTTAATGGGTAAAGAATTAATTTCTGTTCCGCGCAAGAGCAAGATTTATATGCGCAACAGGTATTTCGATTATCCGCTTAAACCCATGAATGCCATGTTTGGCCTGGGCATACCAACTACACTGAAGATAATATCCGACTATGGCCGTGAGAGAATTAAAAAACTCATAAAAGAGCCGGATAATATTTCTCTTGAGGACTGGGTAGTCAGTCATTTTGGCCGCAAGATGTTTGACATCTATTTCAAGGAATACAGCGAAAAGGTATGGGGTATTGAATGCACGAGGATAAGCGCTGAATGGGTTGCTCAGCGTATCAAGGGACTTTCTCTGGCCAAGGCAATCAAAAATGCCTTCTTCAAACTGAACGGGAAAGATGTGCCAACCCTTGCTGACAGGTTTCTATATCCGCAATTAGGTATCGGGCGCATTTCCGACAGGCTGAGGGAGGAGATAGACAGGCACAATGATGTGTTTACTGATACAGGCGTGAAATGTATTAACCACTCTGATTTTGGGATAGAGAGTATTGAGGTTAGAAACCAGCTGCATTCTCGTGTAATACATGGGAAAGAAATCATATCGAGTATACCAATGAATAAGCTGGTCATGATGCTTAATCCGTCCCCTCCGGATGATGTTCTGGATGCGGCTTCAAAACTGAAGTTCAGGGACATTGTTATAGTGGCTATAATGATTAACAGAAAAAGGGTTACAGACCAGACATGGATTTACATCCCTGAGCAAAAGATACCGTTTGGAAGAATCCACGAACCCACTAACTGGAGCGAAAGGATGGCTCCTGAAGGCAAGACGCTTGTTGTGGCGGAGTTTTTCAGTTTTAAGGGCGACGGGATATGGAACGAAAGTGATGAACGGCTTGTTGATATAACTGTTGAAAATATGGAACATCTCGGGTTTATTAAAAAGCATGAAGTGATAGACAGCGCTGTAGTAAGGGTCCCTAAGGCCTATCCATTGTTTGAGGTAGGCTATAAGGAACTGTGCGATAAATTGTATGATTATTTGAGCAGGTTCAGGAATCTCCATATTGCGGGCAGAGGGGGAATGTTCAGATACTATAATATGGATCATGCGATAGAGTCAGGAATAAATACAGCGGAGAAAATTATA